>CAMBJI010000040.1 GCA_945867725.1 Bordetella parapertussis | reverse complement strand
ATTCTGGCTCAGGATACTGAGCGGGGCTTCCTCTTGCTTTCGGATCTGGGCTCGACCACTTACCTTCAGCAGCTCAATCCAGACACTGCACACAAGCTCTATCTTGATGCCATTGATGCGCTGATCCAGCTGCAGGTGCAAAGCCGTACCGGAGTACTACCCACCTACGACCGCGAGCTGCTACACAAAGAATTGATGCTATTCCCTGATTGGTATGTCACACGCCATTTGAAAGCCACGCTGAGTGACACTCAGAGCGCAGACCTGAATCGTGTGTTCGATCTGCTGCTGGCCAATAATCTGGCGCAAGCACCGGTGTATGTGCATCGCGACTATCACTCGCGCAACCTGATGGTGATGAACAAGGGTAATCCGGGCATTCTAGATTTTCAAGATGCGGTCTACGGCCCCATCACCTACGATCTGGTCTCACTGCTCAAGGACGCTTACATTCAGTGGGATGAAGAGCTGGTACTAGACTGGACAATTCGCTACTGGGAACGCGCACGAAAAGCGGGACTGCCTGTCAGTCATGATGTTGATGCGTTTTATCGTGACTTTGAATTCATGGGACTGCAGCGGCACCTGAAAGTGCTGGGTATCTTTGCAAGGCTGTATCACCGCGACGGCAAAGATGGCTATCTGAAGGACATGCCACTGGTGATGGATTACACACGCAAGACGGCATACCGCTACAAAGAATTCGCACCACTGATACGACTGCTGGATACGCTGCAGGAAAACACGACTGGCATCGGCTTTACCTTTTAATATGAAAGCCATGATTTTCGCCGCCGGTCGCGGAGAGCGCATGCGCCCGCTAACCGATACCTGTCCCAAACCACTGCTGCAGGTACGCGGACGGCCCTTGATTGTCTGGCACATCAACAACCTTGTACGCGCCGGTATCACAGAGATCGTCATCAATCACGCGCATCTGGGTCAGATGATCGAGGACACGCTCGACGATGGCAGTCAGTTCGGCGCAAGCATCGCTTACTCTTCCGAAGGCACTGCGCTGGAAACCGCGGGCGGCATTGCCAAAGCACGTCATCTGCTTGGCGAGTCTCCGTTTGTTGCGATTGCCGGTGATATTTTTTGTCCGCATTTTGATTTCACCAAAGTCCTTGATGTACTTGAAGAAAATGATGTTTGGGGCAACCCACTACCGATCGATCGCAGGGATCTCGCCTGGCTGTACCTGGTGAAAAATCCGCCGCATCATCCCGAGGGCGACTTCGCGCTGGAGAGCTTCGCGATCACCAATCACGGCGAGCCCCGGTTCACCTTTTCAGGTATCGGCGTCTACCGTCCCGAGCTGTTCGATACCGTCGCTCCCGGAACCGCAGCGAAACTGGCACCCATCCTGCGCGAATTCGCAGAACAGCGGAGAATCGGTGGTGAGCTATTCCGTGGCGACTGGACTGATGTCGGCACGGTCGAACGACTGGAACAACTGAACGCACCTCTGTCTACTCAAAGATAACTATGAATGTTTATACAAAACGTCGTGCCGCTGTCCTCAAGCATATGCGTGCACAAGGTGGCGGTGTCGCCATCATTCAGACCGCACCCGAAGTGATGCGCAATGCCGATGCGGATTACCCGTATCGACATGACAGCTATTTTTATTATCTGACTGGATTCACCGAGCCGGAAGCCACCTTAGTACTGGTGACAGGCGATCAGGATCAATCTATTCTGTTCTGCCGCGAAAAAAATGAGGAACGCGAAATCTGGGATGGATATCGTTTTGGACCAGAAGCTGCCAAGTCGCATTTCGGATTCGACGCGGCCTTCCCCACCAACAGCATTGACAGTGAATTGCCACGACTGATGGCGAATGCACCTGCATTGTTTTACGCACTGGGCAGCAGCGCCACACTCGATTCCCGGGTTCAAACCTGGCTCAACGCCGTACGTTCGCAAGCCAGAGCGGGGGTGAACGCGCCGGGTTCTGCCATCGATATACGCGCGATCCTCAATGAAATGCGACTCGTCAAAGATGATCAGGAGATTGCGATCATGCAGCGTGCTGCCGACATCAGTGCCGAAGCACACGCTCGAGCAATGCGCCTATCGCGTGCGGGTCTGCGTGAATATCATCTGGAAGCGGAGCTGCTGCATGAGTTCCGCAGCAATGGCTCACAGTCGCCCGCCTATGGCTCAATCGTGGCAACCGGTGCCAATGCCTGCGTACTACATTACCGAGCCGGCGATGCAGAATTGCGTGATGGCGATCTGGTCTTGATTGATGCCGGCTGCGAACTTGATAGCTATGCGTCGGACATCACGCGTACCTTCCCGGTGAACGGAAAATTCAGTCCCGCCCAAAAAACACTCTACGAAATCGTGCTCGAATCGCAATACGCCGCCATTAAAGCGACGCGCGCCGGTGCACGATTTACCGATGGTCACGACGCTGCATTGCGAGTACTGACACAGGGCATGCTCGATACCGGACTGCTCGATAAAAACAAAGTCGGCTCATTGGATGATGTCATCGCTGGTGGTCAGTATCGGCAGTTTTACATGCACCGCACCGGTCACTGGCTGGGCATGGATGTGCATGATGTCGGCGACTATCGCGATCCCGTACCCGCCGGACAAGACAAACCATGGCGCACGCTCGCACCCGGGATGGTACTCACCATCGAGCCCGGTATTTATGTGCGTCCCGCACCGGGCGTGCCTGAGCAATACTGGAACATCGGCATACGTATCGAAGATGATGCGCTGGTAACTGCAGAGGGCTGCGAAATTCTCACACACAAGGCACCCAAAACCATCACCGAAATCGAAACGGTAATGCGAGGCTGATGGAGCGATGAAGTCTGTCGATACAAGCTCGCTCGATATTGCCATCGCAGGTGGCGGTCCGGTAGGCCTTGCACTGGCCAGCATGCTGGTCAGGCGAGGTGTTGCAGCTAATCGCATTGCGCTTATCGATGGCAAAACAGCGGCCGCCGCGTCTCAGGATCCACGCTCTGTTGCGCTCTCATGGGGAAGTCATGAACTCCTGAAACAAATTCATGCGTGGCCTGTGAATGCGACAGCCATCACGCAAATTCATGTCTCGCGGCGCAGTCGATTCGGCCGCACGCTCATTGACTGCAATGAGTATCAGTTACCCGCTCTGGGTTATGTCTGCCGCTACGGCGATCTGGTGCAATCGCTTTCTGCTGAATTAAATGCGGCCAGTGTGACTCAGTATCGTCCTCTCCTCGTAACCCATGCAGAAGAAAACAATACGCACGTAAACATCACACTCTCCGATCACCAACAGATACGCGCCAGTCTGCTCGTGCAAGCCGAAGGCGGTGTCTTCGGCACACAAGCAAATAAAGAGATTCAACGGGATTACTTGCAAATGGCGATCGTGGCCAACGTATCCAGCGATGGTGTCGTACCCGGACGCGCATTCGAACGTTTTACCGAAGAAGGACCGCTTGCGCTGCTGCCGGATCGGGATGGTTATTCGCTGGTTTGGTGTGTGCGGCCCGAACATGGCGAGACCTTGCTTGCGATGTCCGAGGCAGATTTTTTGCGGGCACTACAACAAGCGTTTGGAAACCGTGTCGGTCATTTCACGCGAATGAGTCAACGCCACAGCTATCCGCTAGGACTGAATGCGCAGCAGACAAATTCGCCAAGAACGGTGGCCATTGGTAACGCTGCACAAACCTTGCATCCCGTCGCAGGCCAGGGACTCAATCTGGGCTTACGCGATGCTGCCGTACTGGCCAACGTGCTGGCGCAGTCACCCACACCTGAGGGTATCCATCAGTTCACACAACAACGTCGCAGCGATCGCGGTCTGACTGTCAGGCTGACCGACTTGATGGCGCGCGTCTTTGCCAGCAGCGACGATCAATCGCTCTCGCAAAGCTTGCTGGGTCTATCGCTGGGAATGATTGATGTACTGCCACCGGCTAGACGCGCGCTGTCGGAGCAGATGATGTTTGGGTGGCGCAGCTAAGCGCATTGGTCAGGCGGATGATTACCTCAGCTCGATAATCTCGGTAAAATAAAAAAGGCAGATTCGCATCTGCCTTTTTTTTCACAACAATGTGTCAGCGCGTCAATTACTCCACGGCCTTCACCATATCTTCAATCACTTTCTTCGCATCACCGAAGACCATCATGGTCTTGTCCATGTAGAACAATTCATTATCCAGACCCGCATAACCAGCAGCCATGGAGCGCTTGTTCACAATGATGGTCTTGGCTTTGTAGGCTTCAAGAATCGGCATGCCGGCAATCGCGGATTTCGGATCCTTGGCTGCGGGATTCACCACGTCGTTCGCACCAAGCACCAGCACCACATCCGCCTGACCGAATTCACTGTTGATGTCTTCCATCTCGAATACCTGGTCATACGGCACTTCGGCTTCTGCCAGCAAGACATTCATGTGACCTGGCATACGGCCCGCCACCGGGTGAATCGCATATTTGACATTGACGCCCTTGTGCGAGAGTTTTTCTGACAGCTCCATCAGCGCATGCTGCGCGCGCGCCACGGCGAGGCCATAGCCGGGAACAATGATCACGGTTTCTGCGTTACTCATCAAGAAAGCGGCATCGTCTGCAGAACCGGATTTCACTGGACGCTGCTGCTGATCACCAGCCACCGCGGCGGCTGCATCACCACCAAAACCACCCAAAATCACATTGAAGAACGAGCGGTTCATCGCCTTGCACATGATGTACGACAGGATGGCGCCGGAAGAACCCACCAGCGAACCCGCAATGATGAGCATCGAGTTATTCAATGAAAAGCCAATGCCTGCAGCAGCCCAGCCAGAGTAGCTGTTCAACATGGACACCACCACCGGCATGTCCGCGCCACCAATCGGGATGATGATCAACACACCCAGAATAAAGGCGATGACCGTCATGATGATGAACGGCGTCCATGCGGCTTCGGCACCCGGAGCAGCGACGAATACCAGTCCAGCGCCGATCATCACCACTGCGAGAACGAGATTGACCAGATGCTGACCGGGGAACACGACGGGCGCACCCTGGAACAAACGGAACTTGTACTTACCCGCTAGCTTGCCGAAGGCAATTACAGAACCTGAGAAAGTGATCGCGCCAACAAAGGTACCAATAAAGAGTTCGAGGCGATTGCCCCACTTGATAGGCTCGCCGCGCTGAACGATATCGAATGCCCAAGGCTCGGCAACGACAGCCACAGCAATACACACGGCAGCCAAACCGATCAGCGAGTGCATCGCGGCGACCAGCTCTGGCATCTTCGTCATTTCAACGCGCTTGGCCAGAATGGCGCCAATGCTGCCGCCGACAATCACGCCCAGCGCAAGCAGACCGTAACCCAGACCCGCGCCATCAACGGCGGCATCGGATTTGAATTTATAAATCAACGCCATGGTCGTGAGCACGGCAATCGCCATACCGGCCATACCAAACGCATTACCGCGGCGCGCGGTGGACGGATGGGACAAGCCCTTGAGCGCCTGAATAAAACAAATCGACGCCAACAAATACAATAAAGTTACAAGATCCATGCTCATCATTAAGCCTCTTCTTTTTTGGCCTGAGCCTTGGGCTCTTTTTTCTTGAACATCTCCAGCATGCGCTGGGTAACGAGGAAGCCACCGAACACATTCACGGCCGCCAGCGCAACGGCGAGAGTGCCCATGAATTGGCCGACCGGACCCTCGGTCCGTCCAGCGGCAAGCATTGCGCCCACGATGATGATGGCTGACACCGCATTCGTCACCGCCATCAGCGGTGTATGTAATGCCGGCGTGACGGTCCACACAACGTGGTAGCCGACATAAATCGCCAGCACAAAAATAATCAGGTTAATGATGGTGTGACTAACTTCCATGATGTCCTCTGGTTCGGAAACAGTAAGTGTCTGTTCAGTAAAGAACTATTTCAGTTACGACTGATGCTTCAGTCGGGTAATGCGATTTTTTTCATCGACAAACACAATCTTCGGCTGATAAGCGGCGACCTCTGCTTCGCTCATTGGCGCATAAGTACAAATGATCATCAAGTCACCCAGATGCGCCAGCCGGGCTGCCGCACCATTGAGCGAGATCTCACCGCTACCGCGCTTTCCCCGAATCGCATAGGTAGAGAAGCGCGCGCCGTTATTGATGTTATAGAGCTCGATTTTTTCAAACTCGCGGATATCGGCCGCGTCCAACAAGTCTTCATCAATCCCGCAAGAGCCCTCGTAATTGAGGTCACATTGCGTGACTGCCGCGCGATGGATTTTCGCGCGCAGCATGATACGGTGCATTCAAGCCTCTATTTGCGAATTATTTCACCAGCAGTGCACATCAGCGTGGCCGCCACGATTTCATCGCTGCGGTCGATCGCCAAGGCAGCTTCTTTGTCGATAATGAGCTTGAGGAAATCCAAAACATTACGTGCATACAGCGCCGATGCATCCGCTGCACACAATGCCGGAATATTGGACTCGCCAATAATCGTCACGCCATGTTTGATGACAGTCTTGCCCAACTCGGACAAAGGACAGTTACCGCCCTGCTCCACCGCCATATCGACGATCACTGAACCCGGCTTCATCGCCTTGACGGTTTCTTCTGAAATCAGCACCGGCGCCTTGCGACCCGGGATCAAGGCAGTCGTAATAATGATGTCTGATAGTTTGGCACGCTCGTGTACCAGCGCCGACTGACGCTGCATCCAGGCCTCGGGCATGGGCCGCGCATAGCCGCCGACACCTTTGGCGATCTCGCGCTCTTCATCGGTCTCGTAAGGCACGTCAATAAATTTGGCACCGAGTGACTCGACTTGCTCTTTCACCGGGGGACGCACGTCGGACGCTTCAATCACGGCACCCATACGCTTGGCGGTCGCAATCGCTTGCAAGCCGGCGACGCCGACACCCATGATCAGCACACGAGCCGCTTTGACCGTACCGGCCGCCGTCATCAGCATGGGCATGAAGCGCTGATACGAATTAGCTGCCATCAGCACCGCCTTATAACCGGCGATGTTGGCTTGCGAAGACAACACGTCAAGCGACTGTGCACGCGTGATCCGTGGCGCGGCCTCCAGCGCAAATGCGGTCAGCCCTGAAGCCGCCATCGCGCCGATATTGTCGGCATCAAACGGATTGAGCATACCGACCAGCACGCTGCCGGATTTCATTTGCGTGCGCTCACTCTCGGAAGGCGTTCGAACTTTCAAAACCAGATCGGCAGATAAAGCATCCGTTGCTGAGCCTATGCTTGCGCCGGCAGCGACGAATGCCTCATCAGTAATACTGGCGGCGACACCCGCGCCAGATTGCACGATGACTTGATGTTTGGCGGAGATCAGTTTTTTAACTGTCTCGGGTGTTGCGGCGACCCGCGTTTCACCCGCCCGCGTCTCGGCTGGGATGCCGATTTTCATGGAGTTCTCCAAAAAAATAAAATTTGCGCCCGAATATTACACTTAAATCAAAAAATCGAACTGTCGTTCTATTTTCTCGCGCTTGAGAGACCCATAAACAGAAAGCTTTCCGATTTGGCAAATAATTCAATTGGAAGGCCGTGCATTCTGCACTGACTTCACGGCTCGCCGTGCAGAGATCAATTGATTCACCCCAATCCAACGATACACGCACCAGAGCAAACCAAAGCAGGCCGGTAATCGGCAGGAGTAAAATGCCGGGTCGCCGCAGCTTGGGGCTTTGAAAGTAATCATGTCCGACCTCTGGAAACCCTCTGTCACCGTCGCCGCCATCATTGAACGCGGCGGGCAATTTTTGCTGGTCGAAGAAGAAACCAGTGATGGGATACGCTTCAATCAACCCGCTGGCCATCTCGACCCTTCGGAGTCGCTGATCACGGCTGTCAGCCGCGAGGCACTGGAAGAGACCGCCCACGAATTCACACCTGAGGCCTTGGTAGGTATCTATATGTCGCGCTACCAGTCAACGCGGACCGGCGAGGACGTGACTTATCTGCGCTTCGCTTTTTCCGGCCAGGTCGGGGCTGTTCATGATCAGCCGCTTGATGTCGGCATTTTGCGCGCGGTATGGATGAGCTACGAAGAACTCATCGCGACCCAAGAAATGCACCGCAGTCCTCTGGTGCTTAAGTGCGTCGACGATTATCTGAGTGGCAAGCGCAGTCCTCTGTCGATGTTCTACACGCATCCGAGCGTGACAGGATTCAGCTATGCCTAAACAACGCGTCGTGCTGGGTATGTCCGGCGGCGTGGATTCGTCGGTGGCCGCGTGGCTGCTGAAACAGCAGGGCTACGAAGTCATCGGTCTTTTCATGAAAAACTGGGAAGACGATGACGATGATGAATACTGCTCAACCCGGGAAGACTGGATTGATGCCGTCAGTGTGGCCGACTTGGTGGGCGTCGATATCGAAGCGGTTAACTTCGCCAATGAGTATAAAGACAGAGTGTTCGCCGATTTCCTGCGCGAATATGAAGCCGGCCGTACCCCCAATCCCGATGTGCTCTGCAATGCCGAAATAAAATTCAAAGCCTTCCTAGATCACGCCATGCATCTGGGCGCCGACCTGATCGCGACGGGGCATTACGCCCGAGTGCGCGAGCGCGATGATCGCTTTGAATTACTCAAGGCCGTCGATGCCAGCAAAGACCAGAGTTATTTCCTGCATAGACTCAATCAATCCCAGTTGTCGCGCACGCTGTTTCCGCTGGGCGAACTACAAAAAACCGATATCCGTCGTATCGCCAGTGAACTGGCACTGCCGAACGCCCGCAAGAAGGATTCGACCGGCATTTGCTTTATTGGCGAGCGGCCGTTCCGCGAATTTCTGAATCGCTACCTGTCTTTCCGACCCGGCCCGATGATGACGCCTGAGGGTGACATCGTCGGTGAGCATGTCGGGCTGTCCTTCTACACCCTCGGCCAGCGCAAAGGCATTGGACTCGGAGGCAGCCGCAAGCACCGCAATGACGATGGCAACCACGATGCCTGGTACGTGGCGCGCAAGGACATCGCGACCAACACCCTCTATGTAGTGCAAGGCCATGATCACCCCTGGCTGCTCTGCGCCGGGCTGGCGGCAGATCAGGTGAGCTGGGTCGCCGGCTCAGCCCCGGCCGAGGGTCCCCTCTCCGCCAAAACGCGCTACCGTCAGGCCGACACCGCCTGCACACACACGTCGCTACCCGGCACTGGCTTCAGTTTACAATTCATTGAGCCACAGTGGGCGGTCACTCCGGGCCAATCCGCTGTGCTTTATGACGGGGATATTTGTCTCGGCGGCGGCATCATCGACAGACCCCTGCAGCCGGCCTAGGCCCCCATCCCTACGCAATCCGCAAGCCCTATCGCCCCAGCCCTATCGCCCCAGCCTCGGGGGCGATTTCTTCTTTTTGACGCCCCCGGCAAGAATTCAAAAAACCCCTTGCAATCGAGCATGGCTTCGTTAATAATCTAAACAAGAATTGTTCGCATTTACAAATTACGAGCCCACCATGATTGTTTGCGTCTGCCACAATGTTTCCGACCGAGCCATCCGCGCTGCAATGGCTGCCGGCGCGACCTCGCTCTCAGAAATTAGCGAACAGCTCAATGTCGGCGCATGCTGCGGCAAATGCCTTCCGAGCGCAAAGGCACTTGTCAGCGAACACCACGAAGAAGTCGCCATTCGTTTTACAGCACTGCGGCGTGAACTCGTCGCTGCCTGAGTCGTCGTTTCGCATCGCCGCAAAAACATCCCTCCTCGCTGCATCTTCAGCGTCCTCAGCATCTTCAGCGTCATCAATCTTCACTTCCATTGCGTTTGCGAATCGTTCGCAAACCTACAATGATTCGCAGTAACGAAATGACATCGGATCTCGGACATTCGACGCATGCTGCGGTAAGATGCGCTACGTTTTATTTCGCGCCGCACTCAAACCACATGCACAGAGGCCCCCCATGAAAGGTGATCCAAATATCATCAAGCTGCTCAATGAGCAGCTGACTAACGAACTAACTGCCATCAACCAGTATTTTCTGCATGCGCGCATGTACAAACACTGGGGTTTCGAAAAACTGGGCAAAAAAGAATACGCAGAATCGATAGGCGAAATGAAACACGCTGATCAGCT
Source organism: Bordetella parapertussis (assembly GCA_945867725.1). GTDB lineage: Bacteria > Pseudomonadota > Gammaproteobacteria > Burkholderiales > Burkholderiaceae_D > Pernthalerella. The sequence continues at coordinate 958 of CAMBJI010000040.1, read as the reverse complement.
GATCGATCGTATTCTGATGCTGGATGGTCTACCCAATCTTCAGGCACTGCACAAGCTGATGATCGGTGAAAATACCCCCGAGATGCTCGACTGCGATCTGCAGCTGGAAAAAATCTCTCAGCAAACCGTTAAAGACGGCATCGCGGCTTGCGAAGCTGCACGTGACTATGTCTCACGCGAGCTCTTCCAGCACATTCTGGATGACACTGAAGAACATATCGACTGGCTGGAAACACAAAAAGATCTGATTGTTAAAATCGGTCTGGAAAATTATCTGCAATCGCAAATGGAAAACGAATAAGCGAAATGCAAGTTCATTAAAAACGGAGCCGTGAGCTCCGTTTTTTCATAGACTAAGATTAGTATTTGCCAATCAAGACGTTGAATCCCGGTGCCGCCTGACAGAAGCAGGACTCTGCCCCCTGCAGTGACGATAAGGGTGATCCGCCTCAATCATCGATAAACGTATGTTGGTATAAAGTCCTATCATGACCGCCGCTGTGATCTGCCTACATTGCTCGGCGCACTCAACCGCATCGCGTCGATCTTTTGCTGAAGGCTGGCGCTCAACCGAGCAATGCGCGTTCAGCAGATAAGCCAGTATCTTGAGCTGTCCGGTTTCTGCTGCCAAACGCTACGCAGTCACACCTTGCTCATCCGCCACATGCAAATTAGTTTGCTTGTTCAGCAAGGCATCAACAACATCAACATACCCTTCACGCATGGCGACTATCAGTGCTTGTCCGCGTTCATAAAACGACAAGCGTCGAAGTGCCCGAAGTCCTATGTACTCAGCCTGATGAACCACTGTACTGATATCGGCGATTTCATTTTGCGCTTCCTCGGACTCGCTTTCAGAATCGATCAAATCAAGGAAAGGATTACCGGTCTGGCGGGGCCAAATATCGTTGGCCGCATTTTCAAAAAGCGACCACAACCTGTTTACATTTTCAACACC
>CAMBJI010000039.1 GCA_945867725.1 Bordetella parapertussis | reverse complement strand
GGCTTCAAAGGAACTGTCGGAAATGTGTTTTATGTTATCGCTCATGATGTCCTCAGTGAGAGGGAAGTTTTATACGCTTTAATTTGTGAAGTTGTCGCTGGTTCGGCATGTTGGCTGCCTGCTTTACGATCACTTCCCGGATACTTCTTTGTTACCCAGCTTGCAATTATTCTGGCCTGCTGCGTGCGCCCTATGGGTGACGAGCTAAATCTGTGTGTGGATTTGGAGCAGAAGATGCTTAGGCGGGAATTTCGTGAATCATAACCGATTTTTCCGAACGTGTGCCCGAAAGCCTCTGCGCCGCGAGCATCGGCCTATTGAGCGGTCGCATACAATGCGTTTTCATTGCCACCCGCATCTTCCTGATCCCACCGAAAGCATGACCCCGACCACGCGCCACATCCCCCCAGGCCCCGGATTCTGGCCGCAAGTCGCGCAACATCTGGTGGACGACGCAGGGACCATGACGGCCCATCCCGATTTGTCGTCGGCACTGGTGTTGGTGCCGGCCTGGCATCACGCTGCTTTGTTGCGCCGCGCGCTCGCGGACCGGCTTGGGCCTTCATTCATTCCGCCCCGCATCCGTACCCTAGCTTCATGGTTGTCGCAGTATCCGCCTGAGACCGGCACACAGGGAACCGCATCGTCAGGCGAGCGCCTGATGTCGCTGTACGCTTCCTTACGCGAACTGCCCTGGCTTAAAAAACTCTTTGCAGCGCGCCGCAATACCGACCTGATGCCGCTCGCGCAGACCTTGCTCGCTATCTGCGATGAACTGACTGCAGCGCTCTTGCCTGCAGCGCTTGCGCAACCCGAGACAATCGAAGATCGCTGGCATGCGGCCCTGTCCCAGCTGTCACCGCGCGCTGCCGCTTTGTTGTCTGACGAGGCGCGACTGGTTTGGAATATCTGGCTGGCAGAACGCGATGCGCGTGATCCTGGCATCCGTCTGCACGCAGCGATGCAGCGCGCAGCGTCCGCTGCGACGCTGCCGTTGTATTGGTGCGCGCCCGCGCCGGCCAATGCCTTGGAAGAGAGTTTTCTCAACGCCTATGCGCTGCGGCAATCGGTGCATCTGATGATCCTTGATTGGTCGCAATCGATATCGCCTGCGGTCTACAACGCCGCCTGGCCCGAGTTAATGGACGATGCAATGCAGACGTCCGCTGCATTCGGCCCGCTCGAGACACCGATAGGTATCTCTTTGTACGAAGCCGCAGGCATGGAAGATGAAGCGCAGCGTGCAGCGCAAACCATCATCGACTGGCTAAACAACGGCAAGCGACGCATTGCGCTAATTCCCCAAGACCGGGTGGTTGCTCGCCGCGTGCGTGCCTTACTTGAGCGCGCGCAGGTGGTGGTGTCGGATGAAACCGGATGGAAGCTTTCCACCACCCGCGTTGCAGCCGTTCTGCACGCATGGTTGGCACTGGCAGCGTCTGGGGGCGAGGTTGCGACCTTGCTTGATTTTCTGAAATCACCTTTCCTATTTGACGATGACCAGCGTGCAGCACAGCAGCGCGCTGATATCGAGCAGGCCTTGCTCGCGGGTGGGATCAGCGCGGGCTGGTCGCTCATGCTGACTGCACTTGCGCCGTTTCCGCAGGCGATGCCCCTGGTTGAAGCGATCGCGCGCGAAGTGCAACGCTGCAGCGGACGCAAGACCCTGATCGAGTGGGCTGATGCCACCTTGGGGGCATTCGATGCGCTCGGTATGGCATCCGCCATGGCCGAGGACATGGCCGGTGCGCAGGTGATTGCGCTGCTGGATCAAATTCGTCTTGAAGGTGAGCAGCTTGAAGAGCGTTTTTCACTCGCAGAGTGGCGCGCGCTGGTGGATTTGCAGATGGAGCAAACCGTTTTCGTTGCGCCACGTATTGATCAGCGCGTCATGATGGTGCCGTTGAACGGCACGTCCTTGCGTGAATTCGATGCTGCCATCGTGCTCGGCGCTGACAGCGATCACTTGCCTTCGCGTCCCGCCGAGACCTTGTTTTTTGCGAATGTCGTGCGCCGCGAATTGGGTCTGGCGACGCGCGAAAGCCGCCAGCGTCAGCAGTTGCGTGAACTGACTGCTTTGCTGATCAGCTGTCCCGAGGTCGTGCTGTCCTGGCAAGGTTGGCGCAGCGGCGAAACCAACACGCCGAGTCCTTGGTTGCAGCGACTTGAACTGGTGCTGGATAGTACCGGCTGTCCCAAGCTGCCAGCGCATTCGCCCCGTCTGACACAAAAAATGCTGAATGCCGCGCCCGCGCTGATGCCTCGACCTACGGCGCCCGCTTTGATGCCAGAACGTTTGTCAGCCAGCGGCTACAACAGTCTGGTTGTCTGCCCTTATCAGTTTTTCGCGTCACGCATGCTCAGGCTGTCCGCTGCGGATGAGTTGAGCGAATTGCCGCAAAAGAGAGATTACGGCGAGTGGCTGCATCAGATACTCAAGCAGTATCACGATACGGTGCGTGAGCAGTGCGTACCCGCGCATGAGCGCGAGGCCTGCATGGCATCCGTCAGCGACGCTGTGTTCAGTGACATTCTGCAAAAAAATCCAGCCGCGCTCGGCTATCAGTCGCGCTGGGGAAAAATCATGAATGCGTATGTCGCTTGGGCGAATACGCATGAGGCAGAGGGTTGGCAGTTCGGTTTTGGTGAACAGTGGCAGGAGCGCTTGTTGTCGTGGGAGGGTGGCTCGGTCAAGCTGGTCGGTCAGATTGATCGCATTGATGTTCGCGAGGATGGTGAGCGTTTGGTGTTGGATTACAAAAGCGCGAAAAAAGATAAGCTCAATAATCGTCTCAAAACATTGGAAGATCATCAGCTGCCTTTTTATGGTTTGCTGCTCGATCCGCCGCCTGCAGCGGCTGCGTATGTTGCCATTGATGACGAGAAGCCTGCACTGGCCAAGGCCGACAATTACGCGACATGGCGCGACGGTTTGCAGTCGCAGATCATCGCCAATTGGCAGGCGATGTCAGAGGGGGCGAGCTTACCTGCTTCCGGCACCCAAAAAAACTGCGATTGGTGTGATGCACGCGGACTCTGTCGCAAGGGAGCGTGGTGATGAGCTCGGGGCAGGATTTTCTCGCAGATGGGCAGGTCGTTGAAGCCGACACCTTTGTCAGGCTGGCCTGCGATCCCGCGCGCTCGGTACTGGTAGAGGCTTGTGCTGGCAGCGGTAAAACCTGGCTGCTGGTCTCACGTCTCTTGCGTCTTTTGCTGGCTGGTGCCAAGCCAGAGGAACTACTCGCCATTACTTTCACGCGCAAGGCGGCGCAGGAAATGCGTGAGCGCTTGCTCCGCTTATTGCATGAGTTGGCACTGGCGAGTGATGCGAAGATCATCGAACTGCTGCGTGAGCGTGGTCTGAGCGAAACCGAGGCTCATGAAAAAATCACGCTGGCGCGCACGTTGTATGCGCGCGTCTTGTCCAGTCCTCAGGCGCTTGCCGTTGATACTTTTCATAGCTGGTTCATGCGCTTGCTGCAGATCGCGCCGCTTTCATCGGGTGTGCCGCACGGTTTTGCATTGGCCGAGAACGCGACCGAGCTGCGCGCTGAGGCTTGGTTACGTTTGATGCAATCGCTAAATGATCCGTCCAAAGCAGATCTGCGAGATGCGCTGATGACGGTCTATGAGATTGCCGGCGACTGGTCCGGCAAAGACATGATCGATGCCTTTGTCGACCGGCGCGCGGAGTGGTGGGTAGCGAGTTCTGCTGGTGATCCGCTGGATGGTTTGCGTGATATGTGTGGTGAAGATAGTGAGCGTGATGCGCGTCTCACGCTTTGGGATGATCACGCATTACAGAATCGCTTGCTGCATGTTGCTGCTTGTCTTGGAAAAGGCACGAAGACACAACAGCAAACCGCATCGGCACTAGAACAAGCGATGAGTGGCGGTGCCAGTGTTGATGCGTTTCAATCGATTACAGCGATCATGCTGACAGCTAAAGATCAGCCACGCTCGCTGACCATCACGCAAGCTATGCTTCAGGTGATGACCGAGGAAGAAAGTAGTTTCTTGAAAAGCGAATGGACGACACTTGCGGATGTGCTGGTCACGCTGAAGAAACGTAGTCAGGATAGGTCGGTCATCCATCTCAATGAATCCATTGCAATGATAGGCCAAGCCTGTCTGGAGCACTATCAGGCGATTAAAGCTGACCGTCGCATGCTGGATTTTTCCGATTTGGAGTGGCATGCATGGCGGCTGCTGACACGAAGCGATCATGCCGACTACCTGCATGCGCGTATGGATGCGCGCTACCGTCACATTCTCATCGATGAGTTTCAGGATACTAATCCGCTGCAGTGGCAGATCGTCCGTGCCTGGCTTGATGCGTATGGTGATGATCATCAGCGTCCCAGTGTATTCATCGTCGGGGATCCCAAACAATCGATTTATCGCTTCCGTCGCGCCGAGCCACGCGTGTTTGAATCAGCGCGAGCGCTGCTGCGTTCGCAAGGCGCTACCGATCTGAAGACCAATCTCACTTACCGTAACGGGAAACATATTGTCGCCGTGCTGAATCAGGCGATGCAGGGCAATGCGTTATACCAGGACCAGGCCACGCGGTCTTTAAACGAAGGCACGGTATGGCGATTGCCGTTGGTTCGTGCAGAAGTGCTAGCGCTGGAAAACACCGAGGAAGGTTTCGCGCTGCGTGATCCGCTGCAGGTGTTCCCAACGGAAGAGGATGATTTGCGCCGTCAGCAGGAAGCTTTCATCGTGGGCTGTGCCTTGCAGCAGGCGCGCGCGCAGCCTGATGGTAGCGTGCGTGCTTGGTCCGACATGATGATACTGGTGCGTAGTCGTACGCATTTGATTGCTTATGAACGTGGCTTGCGTGATGCCGGTATTCCTTTTGTGTCTAGTCGTGGTGGTGGCTTGCTGGATGCACTTGAAGTCACCGACATGATCGCGTTGCTGCGCTGGCTGACCATGCCCTCGGATAATCTGGCGCTGGCACAAGTGCTCAAGTCACCGGTGGGTGGTGCGTCTGATGAAGATCTGATTCTGCTCGCCCGTTCGGGCGAGGGTAGCTGGTGGCAGCGTCTGTTGCTTTTATACGAGAGCACCGTCCAGTCAGAAACGATAGCGAGTCATAGCACCGTATCGCACGTCAACACGCTGTCTTCGGCGCTGCATCGCATCGTGCCGCTATTGCGCGATTGGCACCAGGCCTCGGCGAGTTTGCCTGTGCATGATTTACTGGACAAGATCATGCATCAGGGTCAGCTCGCGCAGCGTTACGCAAGCACCTTGCCTGCATCAATGCGCGCACAGGTGCTCGGTAATCTGGAGGCCTTTATTGCCTTGTCGCTGGAAGTTGATGCGGGTCGTTATCCCAGTATCGCGCGCTTTATCGATACGCTGCGTCGCTTGAAGCGTGCCAGCGATCAGGAAGCGCCCAATGAGGCGGATATTGATGCATCGGCCGATGCGGTGCGCATCATGACGATTCACGGGGCCAAAGGGCTGGAGGCTGCTGTTGTTGTGCTCATGGGTTCCAATCACAGTGATAGCACTCGGGATCATTTGGGTGTTCTGTGCGAGTGGCCGCAGGATGCGTTGGCGCCTACGCATTTTTCTGTGTTTGGCAAGAGTGCAGCACGAGGTTGGGCACGCGAATCATTATTTGCACAAGAAGAGAGTTTCCGACAACAGGAAAACTGGAATTTGCTGTATGTGGCAGCAACGCGTGCGAAGGCGATGTTGATTGTCAGCGGCGTGCATTCCGGTAAAAACGAAGCTGGCGTCGCCGCGGGTAGCTGGTATGAGAAATTGCTCCATGCAGATGAGGTGACGCCGGAAGTCGTCACAAAGCAAAGTCTGGCGACCGATGAGGCATTCGCGCTCGACCTGTTTGATCCGCCGGCGCTGCCACCTCAGGAGCGAAAAGTAGGCACGGAAGATACCGAGTTCACGCGCGAGGGCAGTTTGCTGCATTTGTTGATGGAGCGCCTCACCGAAAACGCTGTCTGGCCCGTGCAGATACCTGCTATTCGTGTGGTCGCGCAATGGCTGGGATGCAGCATGCAACAGTCAGCGGTTGTGTGCGAACAGGCAACGCAGATTTTGATGTCACGCGCACTGGAAAAATTCTTTAATCCCGACTGCTTCGTATTTGCACGTAATGAGATGGAACTGATTCACGATGGCGAACTGATCCGGTTGGATCGCTTGGTGATGTTCGATGATGTCTTGTGGATTCTTGATTACAAACGTAGTTATTTTGAATTTCAGCACGCAGATTATCAGGAGCAACTCGAGCGGTATCGGAAAGCATGCCTATTGTTATTTCCTGGCGTGCGCATTTGCTGCGGTTTGATTACGGTCGATGGCAAACTGTGGGATCTGGATGCGCCGGGTGAGAACATGGCCAATGCATGAGCGGCCTTGCTTGTTTCCGCAAAGGTTTCGAGCGTTTTGCGTGAGAAACCTGCTGCCACTGTGGGCGCTATGCGGGTCGGTCAGTTGAAGTGAGCGCGTATTTCTATTACCAAATTTATATCTTTGGCCATTAGGTGCTCGTAAAACTCGCGCAAGTTGTGAAGATGCCGCGACAAGTCCCTGAATGTATTGACGGAAATTCACTCGCGCGACTATAGTACCGCCATGATTTCCGAATTCGAGAAACTGCTGGAAAAAATCGGCCAATTGTCCGAACTCGCGCAGGCATTGCGCCGCGAGAACGCGAGTTTGCGCGCTGAAATGGTATCGCTTGCCGATGAAAATTCTCGTATGGCATCCCGCATTAAAGAAGCTCATGAGCGCGTCAGCGCCTTGCTGCAGACGATACCGGCCACCACAGAAGATGAGGAAGCGGCATGACCACGATTGATGTCACGATCATGGGCCAGTCCTACCGGCTCGCCTGCAAGGAAGGCGAAGAGCAGGCGCTTCAGCAAGCGGTCGCTTTCCTGGACGAGCGCATGTGTGTTATTCGTGATGCCGGTAAAGTCAAAGGCACCGACCGCATTGCCGTGATGGCCGCACTTGGCATGGCAGCCGATTACTTGGGCTCGCGCTCAGTGGATGGCCCTTTTGCCTCCATGTCCGTGTCGGATATGCGTCAGAAAATTAACGCTATGCATGCTGCGCTCGATACCGCACTTGCGCCCCAAGAACGATTGTTCTAAGACGAGCAAATTTTAGTCTCGAACAACATCTGATCTAATGCATCGACACGCATTAAAATCTTTGACACACACGCCGTTTCAGGTAGACTGACTTCTCCTGCCGTGTTCGCGTTTGCCATATATTCCTTGAACCATTCACATGCATAGGCTGCGGGATTTGTTTAGTAGGCGTGAACGTCGCTAGTCCGACGATCCCAATATTGAACTACTGTGGCCAACTTGAACCGCTTTGGTTCAGGATGCCGGCGCAGCGGCACAGGCGGGGCTTTATTCCGGGCGGTTGCATTTTATGCAGCCGCTTTTTTTATGCTTGCCGTAGGCATCCGTTCAATCGATGGGCGGCAATGTCTGGCAGCAGTCATTAACGTTCATAAAAATAATATGCGTTACTGGTTGATGAAATCCGAGCCCGACGAGGCCAGCATTGACGATGCGCTATCGGCCAAGGACCAGACCGTCGCATGGACGGGTGTGCGCAACTATCAGGCGCGTAATTTCATGCGCGATCAGATGCAGGTCGGCGACGGGGTTTTGTTCTATCACTCCGGGTGTGCCGAACCGGGTATCGCCGGTATTGCTGAAGTGGCCAGCACCTGCTACCCCGACCCTACGCAATTCGATCGCAATAGTCCCTACCATGATCCCAAAGCCAGCCCGGACAATCCGCGCTGGATCTTGGTTGATGTGCGTGCGTTGAAAAAAATCCGGCTCATTGGCTTACCCGAACTGCGCGCCCAAGCGGAGCTGGCTGATATGCTGGTTTTGCGACGTGGTAACCGCCTGTCAATCACGCCTGTGACCGCGCAAGAGTGGCGTCATATCGAAGAAAAAATTGCGAAAGCAAAGAAGGCGCTGATGGAATAGTGCCGAAAATCTTGTGGCTGAAGAAAGCGTCAATCACTTGATGTTCCAAGCCAAGGTGTCATACAGCTGCGCTGGGTCGTCATACAATACGGGCTTATTCAGCGCCTCCCAAGGTTATTCAAAAATAAAAAAGAAAGCAGGCATGGATTTCATTCAGATCATTTCCTTTCTGGTGCTCGGCACATTCACGGGCTTTGCTGCCGGTTTACTCGGTATCGGCGGCGGCATGCTGATGGTGCCCTTCATCACCATGCTGTTATCGGCTCAGGGTTTTCCACGCGAAATCGTGGTGCATGTCGCGATCGCCACGTCTCTGTCGACCATCATGTTTACCTCGCTATCGTCGGTGCGCGCTCATCACAAGCGTGGCGCGGTCGTGTGGCCTATCGTGAAGCTGCTGGCGCCGGGCATATTGATCGGTTCTTGGATTGGCCCCTGGATTGGTGCCCAGCTCGACTCGTCTGCGCTCGCACTGTTCTTTGCCGTGTTTGTTGGTTTTTCAGCGACGCAAATGCTGCTCGATAAAAAACCATCGCCTACGCGCGAATTACCCAAAGCGCCCGGTATGCTCGCTGCCGGTTCTGTGATTGGCGTTCTGTCGGGATTGGTGGGCGCGGGTGGCGGCTTTGTGTCCGTACCCTTCATGACCTGGTGCAATGTGAAGATACACAATGCGGTGGCAACCAGTGCTGCGCTGGGTTTTCCGATTGCGCTGGCTGGTACGCTCTCGAATATTTATTTTGGTATGCAGGAGCAGGGTCTGCCTACAGGATCGTTGGGTTTTATTTATCTGCCTGCATTGCTGGTGATTTCAATCGCCAGTGTATTCACCGCACCGATGGGCGCCAAAGTCGCGCATGCGTTGCCGGTCAAGAGTCTGAAAAAAGTGTTTGCTGCGGTACTTTATCTGCTTGCGGGTTATATGCTTTACAAGGCTTTTCGTTGATGGCCTTGTAGTCAAAGACGCTGGATCCCCCCTTGCAGGGCGCGCACTGGCTTGCAAGCCAGTGCCGTTCCGCGGGCATGCAGCACGCTGCATGAAACCCCCGTTCCCCTTGCAGGGCGCGTAATGGCGAGTACGCCATTACCGTTTCGCGGGCAGACCGCGTGCGGTCTGAAACCCCCGCTACACCCTTTCGCCGGGAGCGAGTGGGGAATTCGGATCGCATGTGATCCGCCCACGCAGCAGTCATCACATGCGGGTGATGACGGTAGTTGTTGAGGCGACCGTAAATCTCCCACCGTCATCCCAGCGAAGGCTGGGATCCAGTGTCTTTCGTTGCGTACCTGAAAAAATATAGCTCGGGAGCTCGGATGGATGAGTTAAGTGATCAAGCTGACTTCGAATATCCTCACTTCAAAAGTCTTCCGGGATAAAGCGTCTTTTGACAGTCATCGCGAAAATACATACTGGGCTTAAGCCGCCCTACGCTATCAGCCTCAACCCAGCTGCTCACGCAGAACATTCTTTTGTACCTTGCCCATGGTATTGCGCGGTAGCTCATCAACAAAATGCACGCGCTTGGGTACCTTGAAATTAGCGATACGCGTTTTCAAGGTATCAATGAGTGCTACTTCCGACAGCGTCGCCCCATCGCGCAGCACCACGACCGCGACAACAGCTTCACCGAAGTCTGCATGCGGCACACCAATCACTGCGGATTCGAGCACACCCGACATCTCATCAATCACGGATTCGATTTCTTTCGGATAGACGTTGTAGCCACCGGAAATAATCAGATCTTTGCTGCGCCCGACGATAGATACATAGCCTTCCGTATCAACACGTCCGACATCGCCGGTTTTGAAATAACCGTCCTCCGTGAATTCTTCGGCCGTTTTTTCCGGCATCTGCCAGTAGCCTTTGAAGATGTTGGGACCTTTGACTTGAATGTCGCCGATCTCGTCGGTGCCACACAGCTGAGCTTCCTGATTTATCACGCGCACCGATACGCCGGGTAAGGCAGGTCCGACCGTACCTGCCTTGCGCGGACCCTGATACGGATTCGAGGTCAGCATGGCTGTTTCACTCATGCCATAACGCTCTAGTATGGTGTGTCCGGTTTTTTCAATGAAGGTCTCGAAGGTTTCGGTCAGCAAGGGCGCCGAGCCAGAGACGAACAATCGAATATTTTTACAAGCTTCATGATTGAGTGCAGGGTCAGACAGCAGACGTACGTAGTAGGTGGGCACGCCCATGAATACGGTGGCGCGGGGCAAATACCGCATCACCGTCGCGCTATCGAACTTCGATAAAAATATCGTTTTACTGCCGTTCATCAGCGCGCCGTGCGCGGCAACGAACAGGCCATGAATATGAAACAGCGGCAGTGTGTGCAGCAGCACATCACCTTTTTGCCACTGCCACGCGTCCTGCAGCACGCGAATATTCGAAGCTAGATTATCGTGGCTCAGCATCGCACCTTTGCTGCGACCTGTGGTGCCGGAGGTGTACAAAATCGCCGCGAGATCATCTGGCTCACGATGCACGGTATCGAAATGATCGGCATGATGAACAGCGCGCGAGAGCAGGGTGCCGCTGTTGCGTCCCTGATGTGGTTCGTCTAGCGTGAACACATGGCGGGTACCTGCACGAAAAGCGATTTGCGTTATCCACCCAAAATTTTTCGGTGAGCAGACCACGACAGCCGGTGTGGCATTACCGATGAAATACTCCATCTCCGATGAGCGATACGCAGTGTTCAGCGGCAGATAGACAAAGCCCGCGCGCACGGTGGCCAGATAAAGCATCAAGGCTTCAGGTGATTTTTCAACTTGTGCTGCGATCCGTGAGCCGGGGGGGAGTTGCAGGCTGGCGAAAAGATTGGCTATTTTTGCGGTGCCACGTTCGAGATCGCGCCAGCTGTAATACTTCGCATCGTCTGTTTCAAGCCAGCAGTCATCGAGATCTTGCGGAAAGCGTGAACGAAATAGCGTATAGAGGTTGGCATTCATGACAGCGGCTCACTCTTTTTTTGATAAGCGATCACAAGCAAGACAATGCCCAACACGATCATCGGCAGCGACAGCATCTGTCCTGCCGAGATGGTCCAACCAGCGATGCTGACTTCATAGTCGGGTATACGAAAATATTCGG
>CAMBJI010000038.1 GCA_945867725.1 Bordetella parapertussis | reverse complement strand
GGTCGTGCTGATTGGTACCGGTTTCATGGCGATCTTCATCGGCACTCAGCATGCGGTGGGAACGCTGTCAGCGCCGGATGAGCGGGCGGCTAATTTCAGCCGTCTGTCACTGGGGTTTTCCGTCTCGGCCTTTACCGGTCCGCTGATTGCGGGTTTTGCGATTGATCACGCACACTACTCGGTCGCGTATCTGATTTGCGGTGCATTCGCGCTGACCGCGTTCATCTTTGCTGCAAGCGGCGCCCTGCGTGATTTACCACTGCATAGTGCGGCTGCAAATCCACGCAAAGGCAGTGCTTTTCAAATGCTGCTCGATCCTGAAATGCGGCGTATCTATATCGTCGGCATTTTGCTGGCTGCCGCCTGGGATCTGTTTACTTTTGTCACGCCGATTCGCGGTTCCCAGCTGGGCTTTTCCGCCTCGACCATCGGCATGATTCTGGCCACATTCTCAGCGGCGACGTTTGTCGTGCGCTTGGCCATGCCGCTTATCGTCCAGCATTTCAAGGAATGGCAAATTCTGACTGGAACGCTGACGGCTGCGACGGTATGTTATTTCTTGTTCCCATTCATGCAGCTACCCCTCACGATGGCCCTTGTCGCCGCTGGTCTGGGGCTTGCGCTGGGAACCGGTCAGCCTAATGTACTGGCGCTACTGCATCACAATGCGCCGGCGGGTCGAGGCGCAGAAGCGATTGGCATACGCGCTACCATCGGCAATGCCAGCGCTGTCATGCTGCCAATCGCGTTTGGCGCGGCCGGCACGGCATTGGGACAATTTGCCGTATTCTGGGGGCTGGCTGCGATCATTGCGTGCGGCATACCGCTGACGGCCCGCAAGGCATTCAAGCGCTTTAGTTCAGCTTCGTAGATAATTTTTATTTGTTTATTTCATCAACGCACACGCTCACTACCATGTCCATTGCTGATCTTCGCCGCGACTACAGTCAAGCCACACTTTCAGAACACGAAGTTGATTCGGATCCCATCATACAGTTTGGTCACTGGTTTCAAGAAACCTTATCGGCAGAATTACCCGAACCCAATGCAATGAGTCTGGCGACTGTCGGCAGTAACGGTAGACCATCACTGCGTATCGTCCTGCTCAAGGATTTTGATGCGCGCGGCTTTACCTGGTACACCAATTATCAGAGCCGCAAAGGGGAAGATCTGCTGCAGAACCCTCATGCAGCCATCACATTTCATTGGGTCGAGCTAGAGCGTCAGATCCGCATCGAAGGCCGCGTCGAACGCGTTGACCCAGCCGAAAGCGATGCCTATTTTAAGATTCGACCCATCAAGAGCCAACTGGGTGCGATCGCATCAATGCAAAGCAAACCGATCGACAGCCGCGAGTCACTAGAAAAAAAATTCGACGAAGCCAGCGCTGAATACGGCGACAACCCGCTACGCCCCGCACACTGGGGAGGCTATCGACTAAACCCCGAATGGATGGAGTTCTGGCAAGGTCGACGCTCGCGTCTCCATGATCGCGTGGTTTACACGCGTGGTGACGGCGGGCACTGGACCCTTCAGCGGCTGCAGCCATAAATCAAATTTCGTCTCGCCGCTAGCAGTTCAAGCTCCGCTGGAGATTGAAAAATTCATCGGAGATCTTCTTTCATTTCTCCGGCAAATCAGAATCGGAATTCAGCCTTTCCGGGCGCGAGAGGCAAAAACTTTTCTGAACTTAGAGACTTTCGGTGCGACCACATAGGCGCAGTAGGATTGCATCGGATTACTGCGGAAGTAATTTTGATGATAGTCCTCAGCCGGATAGAAGATGGGCGCTACCTGTAGTTCGGTAACTATCGCTGCATCCCATACTTCCCCCATTGCGGCAATGACTTCTGTCGCAACTGCCATCTGCTCTGCCGAATGCGTGTAAATCACCGAACGGTACTGCGTACCCACATCATTACCCTGACGGTTGAGCGTGGTCGGATCATGAATGGTGAAAAAAATCTCTAGGATGTCGCGATAGCTGACGATGGTGTTATCGAAGTGTATGCGTATCACTTCCGCATGGCCGGTATTGCCCTCGCAGATTTGTTCGTAGGTTGGGTTGAGGATACGGCCACCGCTGTAGCCTGACTCCACCTTGTCCACGCCTATGAGCTGCTGGTACACGGCTTCCGTACACCAAAAGCAGCCACCACCTACCGTTGCCATTTCCATCGTCATTCGATTCTCCTGTTCAAGAGCCAGTGCGCTACCGCGTGCCTGCTATATCGGTAGCAGAAAAATTCAATTCTCGCGCTGCGTGCAAGGCGGGAAAAATAACACTCGTCAGTATGTCCAACGAAAAAATTTGTTCACCAACGTACAAGGATCTTGCCTGAGATGCCATGGCACTCAGCAAATTATCTATCGTCAGTGACTGCAGCTCATCGTTATCGGTTCTCAGCAGAAGCCGCGCGTTGGATGAAACTTCCTCCACACAGAGTGGCTCATAGTGACACCAGTCCTCCAACAAGCGCTGCAATGGTTGGGCTTTTGCTGTGTCGTAGGTCATGCCTTCATCATGAAGGAGCAATGACACTGGCTGGCTGATCAATGCCGTCTGCACGACTTCGGTCGCGAGCGCCTCGAGGGGCAAGAGCGACGCATCCAGACGCAGGAGTGCGAAGTACAGTATCAGTGCATCGGGATGCCCGCTGCCGACATAAGCCACGACATCGCCCTGCCGCACTCCCCACTCGCCTTGCAGCCGGGCGCAGGCACGCTCAATGCGCGACCAAAACCGGCGGTAGGTGATCACGCGATTGGGTAAGACATACGCCACAGCATCGGAGTGCGCCTGTGCCTGGTGCTGAAGTAAAGCGAGCATGTCGGTAAAATTGTCAGGTGGAAAGTGCATTGTAAGTAAAAACCCGGAGAATTTCTCTACAGAAAACTCGTTTTCCACTTTTTAGGCATAATCCGTCATTCCTATCTCACCTGCTCTCATGAACCCATCTGCTATGGCGAATCAAGCCACCACTGCCGCCCTGCCCGAATTCGACGAACGCCATTTCCGCAGCGCGCTTTCGCAATTTGCGACCGGCGTTACCGTAATCACCACACTCGATGATAACGGTGGCTTCTTCGGTATGACCGCCAGCTCTTTCAATTCAGTATCGCTGAGCCCACCTTTGGTGCTGTGGAGCTTGTCGGCACGGTCGAGGGGTGCACCGCTGTTTCAGGCCAATTCGCATTACGTGATCAACGTACTATCGAGTGATCAGGCTCATCTGGCCGAGCGATTTGCCAGTCGGGTGGAAGATCGTTTTGAGGGTGTGGGGTTTGATTTGTCATCGACTGGCCTGCCAATATTGCATGGCGTCGCCGCCTGGTTCGAATGTCACAACCGCAGCCGGCATGCGGAAGGTGATCATTTTATTTTGGTGGGTGAAGTCGAGCGCTGTGCCTTTGAAACCAAGCCGAGTCTGGTGTTTCATGGGAGTCGGTTTTCGCGGGTTGCTGAGATCGATTGAGTCTGCGTGCGTAGGTAAATTGGATTGCGAGTGGTGTGGGTCCATCACACCATTCATTACCCTTAGAAAAAGCAGAGACGCTGGATCCCGGCGTACGCCGGGATGACGTTTTAAGAGCGGTTGGCCTAAAAGCTGTCATCCCGGCGCACGCCGGGATCCAGTTTCGTTCATTGTGTACCCGCTGAGTTTTGAATAACGAACACGAAACTGTCTAAAGCAGTCGCTCCAACACCCCCGCCGAATCAAACGCCGCCCGACGCAAACGATCATTCACGCCCTGCCAGCGTTCATCTTGCGGTGGCTGCTCAACCAAAATAAGTTCGCAAGCTTTCATATCCAACATGCGCAGCGTGGCATACAACGCATGCGCGTACGCTTGCGGATCTGCGCTCAGCGGTAAACGCACTGCGGCCTGTGAATTCGTCGCAGCTTGCGTGTAATACATCAGCGCAAAACGTCGCCCTCGCGCCGACAGACGTTGCATCAGTTCTGGCAGCTGCTCGGTGGCGACAAGCGCTAGTGGTGTATTGGGCGCATAGTGGGCCTCCAGACTGCCGGATACACGTGGCGCTGAGCGATCCGGCATGGCTGGCATATCACCTAACACTTCAGCGATCTGCGCGGCACTGATGCGACCGGGTCGCAGCAACACCGCGCCGTGCGTAGGCAGCCGAGAGAGATCGATGATGGTGGATTCAATACCGACGTCGCTCTGCCCGCCATCGAGCACACAAGCCAGCGGACTGTCACTGCTCACACCGGGCGCACTGGGCGCACCAAACTCATCGATCACATGCTGCGCCGTGGTCGGACTCACATGACCGAAACGATTGGCTGAGGGACCTGCGATACCACCCTGTCCATG
Source organism: Bordetella parapertussis (assembly GCA_945867725.1). Taxonomy (GTDB): domain Bacteria; phylum Pseudomonadota; class Gammaproteobacteria; order Burkholderiales; family Burkholderiaceae_D; genus Pernthalerella. The sequence goes on along the minus strand of CAMBJI010000038.1, from coordinate 6,776 downwards.
TTTAAAGGCGGCGAGCAGTGCCTGCGCGACTGGATGCGATGGACAACGCAAGCCTATCGAATCCTGTCCACCTGCCACCAGTGCCGGCACCTCTGGTGCACGCGGAAGAATCAGCGTAAGCGGACCCGGCCAAAAGGCATCGATCAGTTGCTGTGCCTGCAAAGGCACTTCACGCGCCCAGTGCTCAAGATCAGCGTTGCGAGCGACATGCACAATCAGTGGATGATCTGCTGGCCGACCTTTCGCTGCAAAAATCGCACGTACTGCATCGGGATTTTCTGCATCAGCACCAAGTCCATACACGGTCTCGGTGGGAAATGCGACGAGCTTGCCTTCTTCCAGCAACGCTGCGGCCGCCCGTATGTGTTCTGAAATGTGTTCTGCAATAGGTTCTGAATCAGGATGCAGATCAGGGTAAAAGTCGGGATTCATGAAGAACGAATCAGATCGGCAGACCAAGCAGCTTGCAGGCAGCCTGCAGATTCGCTTGCGCTTGCGCGAGTGTGGGTGCAACAAAACTTACATGACCCATTTTGCGTCCGGGGCGTGGATCATCCTTGCCGTACAAATGCAAATTCGCTCCGTGTAAAGCCAGCAGCTGATCCCATGCAGGTTCGACTGCAGTGCTGCTGCCATTGGCAAACCACAGATCACCCAAGATATTGAGCATCACCACCGGCGAGTGCTGACGCGAATCACCCAAAGGTAGTCGCGCCATCGTACGAACCTGCTGCGCAAACTGACTGGTGATGCAGGCATCAATCGTGTAATGACCGCTGTTATGTGGCCGAGGCGCCATTTCATTCACCACCAGCGTGCCATCTTTCAAAACAAAAAATTCGATGCAAAGTACACCCACATAATTCAAGCGCCCGATGATTTCTAATGCCGCTGCTTGCGCGCGCACCGCACAATCGGCTGTCACGTTCGGACCGGGCACGGTGGTGGTGAACAAAATGCCATCGCGATGCACGTTTTCTGCAATCGGATACACCACCGCTTCACCATCAGCACCGCGTGCAGCGAGTACCGAAATTTCATACGCGAGGGGCAGCATTTTTTCCAACACGCAAACGACGCTATGCAGATTCTCGAACGCTGCTTTTGCTTCGCTATGCGAATTGACTCTGACCTGCCCCTTGCCGTCATAACCCAGACGCACTGTTTTCAATATACCGGGGAAGAGCGACGCGTCAATGCCATCGATATCAGCCAAAGAGGTGATCGCATGATGCGGCGCTGGCATTACGCCGGACTTCTGCGCACAATCAGTAAAGAATTTTTTCTCAATCAGTCGATCCTGAGCCACCGACACACAATCCGCACTCGGTGCGACGAAGCTGTGTCCCGCCAATGCAGCAAGACTTTGTGCAGGGACGTTTTCAAATTCCGTCGTCACCGCAACACACTGCTTGCCCAACTCGGCGAGTGCTGCGGCATCGGTATAGCTGACGCACAGCAAATGGTCAGCTGCATGACCGGCGGGGCAATCGCTCGCAGGTTCCAGCACGGCGACTTTGTAGCCCATCGCCTGTGCTGCATGCACAAACATGCGACCCAGCTGACCACCGCCCATCACACCCAGCCAAGTAGCCGGTGAGGCTTGCGGTTTAAAGGAGGTCGCAGAGGGAGTGACCTTACTCATTCAGGCAATTTCATGGCCATGGCGGCCTCGGTTTGCTGCGCGCGGAAATGCAGCAGCTTTTCTGCAAGCAAGGCATCATGGGCGGCAAGTATCGCGACCGCTGCAAGTGCTGCATTCGCTGCACCGGCTTCGCCAATCGCAAAAGTCGCCACCGGTATGCCTTTGGGCATTTGCAAGATGGAGAGCAGCGAATCTTCTCCGCGAAGATATTTGGAGGGCACGGGCACGCCCAGTACAGGCACGATGGTTTGCGACGCGATCATGCCGGGCAAATGTGCGGCGCCACCTGCACCAGCAATGATGGCGCGCAGCCCGCGCTCGCGCGCTGCCTTTGCGTAATCGAACATCTGGTCTGGCATGCGGTGCGCAGACAGCACCCGTGCTTCATGCTCGACACCAAATTCTTTCAGTATGGCGACTGCATGCTGCATCACATCCCAGTCGGATGAGGAACCCATCACCACACCGACCAGTGGTTTGTTTGCTGTGCTCATATCAATCCTTCAGATGATGACCGGTGAGGCGGTACAAAGCCTCACGGTATTTCGCACCGGTTTTTTCAATGACGTCCGCAGGCAGCGCTGGTGCTGGCGCTGTCTTGTTCCAGTCTTTCAGTGTCTCAAGATAGTCACGTACGAATTGCTTGTCGAACGACGGCGGCGATCCTCCCGGTGCATACGAATCGGCTGGCCAGAAACGCGATGAATCTGCTGTCAGTACTTCATCCATCAAATGCAGCACGCCGTTTTCATCGAGACCAAATTCGAATTTGGTGTCGGCAATGATGATGCCCTGCGTCGCCGCATAATCAGCCGCGGTCTGATACAACTGTATGCTGATCTCGCGCATGTGCGCAGCCAGCACGGGTCCGATACGCTTTTCCATCTCGTCAAAGCTGATGTTTTCGTCATGCTCACCCATATCTGCCTTGGCCGCAGGCGTGAACAGTGGCTCGGGAAGTTTGGCTGCCATCTGCAAACCGGCAGGTAGCGGGATGCCGCACACGGCGCCGGTCGCCTGATAATCTTTCCAACCCGATCCGATCAGGTAGCCGCGCACGACGGCCTCAACCAAAATGGGTTTAAGACGCTTGGCCACGACTGCACGTCCACGTACCTGATCAGCCTCGTCGGCAGACACCACCGATTCCGGTGCAATGCCTGTCAAATGATTGGGCACGACGTGCGCGAGTTTGTCGAACCAGAAATCCGACATCTGGTTTAGCACCCGGCCTTTGGCGGGAATGGGCTCATTCATCACGACATCGAATGCGGACAGACGATCGGATGTGACGATCAAAATTTTGTCATCACCGACCGCGTAGTTGTCGCGGACTTTGCCACGACCTAGGAGGGGTAGTGAGGTGATGGTGGATTGATAGAGACTGTTCATTGTTTATTTTTGGGTGGCGCTTTTAAGGTGCTCGATTGCGGTGCTTATGCGGGTCACGTAAAGATTGAAGCTGTTTTTTTTACGAAGGAGGACAACTGCTTGTTCACGACGAAAGACGCTGGATCCCGGCTTTCGCCGGGATGACGATGTTGAGGCCAACAGTTCTAAAAACACCATTCCAGCGTGGACCAGGATGACGATGCTCATGTCCACAGTGTTAAAAACGTCATCCCGGCGCAGGCCGGGATCCAGTGTCTTTCGTAACAAGCCGCAGCAGCTATCAGTTAACCACCTGCGACAATTCGCCCCTCTTATACTTCTCCGCCATTTTCTCCAGCGACAAAAGCTTGATCTTCCCAGCCTGGCCTTCGCAACCAAACGACAGATAACGCGCCTTCACGATTTTCATCGCTGCTTCACGCGCCGGCTTCAGATAATCGCGTGGATCGAACTTCGATGGGTTCTCGAACAGATAACGACGCACCGCCGCAGTCATAGCCAGACGAATGTCGGTATCGATATTGATCTTGCGAACACCGTGACGTATACCTTCTTGAATTTCTTCTACCGGCACGCCATACGTTTCTTTCATGTCACCACCAAACTGACGTATCTCAGCCAACAATTCCTGAGGCACGCTCGATGAGCCGTGCATGACCAGATGGGTGTTCGGAATGCGCGCATGGATTTCCTTGATGCGATCAATCGCGAGAATATCGCCCGTCGGTTTGCGCGAAAATTTGTAAGCGCCGTGGCTGGTACCAATCGCAATAGCTAGCGCATCGCACTGGGTCTGACGTACGAAGTCAGCCGCCTGACTCGCATCAGTCAGCAATTGCTCACGCGTCATGGTGCCTTCGGCGCCATGACCATCTTCCTTGTCGCCTTTCATGGTTTCCAGCGAACCCAGCACGCCGAGTTCAGCCTCAACCGTCACACCGATCGCATGCGAAAAATCCACTACACGGCGCGATACTTCCACGTTGTATTCATAGCTGGCGACTGATTTTCCATCTTCTTCCAGCGAACCATCCATCATCACCGATGAAAAACCCGAGCGTATCGCGGCCATGCAGACCGCCGGCGACTGGCCGTGATCCTGATGCATGACGATAGGAATGTGCGGATACGCCTCAACTGCCGCAGAGATCAGGTGACGCAAAAAAGCTTCACCTGCATATTTACGTGCACCTGCCGAAGCTTGCATGATCACGGGCGCACCAACTTCATCGGCAGCGGCCATGATGGCCGACACCTGCTCCAGATTATTGACATTGAATGCCGGTAAACCATAAGTATTTTCTGCAGCATGGTCGAGCAACTGGCGCATTGAAACGAGAGGCATGTTCAGAATCTCCGGAAATAAAAACTATCGTTCACCAATCTTAGTGATTTTCAGGGCATTGGTACCACCCACCTGCCCCATGGGTTCGCCCCAGGTCACGACGATCATGTCATCTTTGACGCCCAGCTTTTTGGCGACCAGCAAGGTCTCGACATCGGCGAGCACTTTTTCACGGTCGGCCGACGAGGGCTTGAGCTGCAACGTATGTACATTGCGGTAGAGCGCAAGCTTGCGCTGCGTAGCGAGGCTCGGTGTCATCGCATAAATCGGCATACCGATATTGTGGCGACTCATCCACAACGGCGTCGAGCCGGACTCGGTCAGCGCCACAATCGCAGCAGCCTGCAAGTGATACGCAGTAAACAAGGCACCATAGGCAATCGATTGATCGATGCGAGTAAAAGTCACATTCAGAAAATCCGCATCCAGTGACAAATGCTCTGACTTCTCGGCTTCGGCACATACGGCCACCATGGTCTCCACAGTTTCTACCGGATATTTACCCGCCGCAGTCTCTGCCGAAGTCATCACCGCATCCGTGCCATCGAGTACTGCATTGGCGACATCAGAAACTTCTGCACGGGTGGGTATCGCGTTCTGAATCATCGATTCCATCATCTGCGTGGCCGTGATCGCAAGCTTGTTACTCGCGCGCGCCATACGGATCATGCGTTTTTGCAGCGCGGGTACGGCAGCGTTACCGACTTCCACGGCCAGATCACCGCGCGCGACCATGATGCCGTCCGAGGCATCGAGGATTTCCTGCAAGCGCGGAATCGCTTCGGCACGCTCGATCTTCGCAATCATCTGCGGCTTGCAGCCATACGCCTCGCCGGCGATATTGGCCAACTGTCGCGCCATTTCCATATCAGTGGCATTTTTGGGAAACGACACCGCGACGAAATCAGCACCGAGACGCATCGCGGTCTTAATGTCTTCCATGTCTTTCGCCGTCAGTGCAGGCGCGGACAAACCGCCACCCTGACGGTTGATGCCTTTGTTATTGGACAGCTCGCCACCGATTTTCACCGTCGTATGGATTTCGCTGCCCTTCACCTGGGTCACAACCAACACGATCAAACCATCATTAAGCAGCAGCACATCATCTGGCTTGAGGTCGTTCGGCAATTCTTTGTAATCAAGACCGGCGCGATGTTGATCACCCATCTCGCACTGCGCATCCAAAATAAATTTTTCGCCTTTGACGAGCTCGATTTTGCCGTCCTTGAATTTACCGACACGGATTTTCGGTCCCTGCAAATCCGCCATGATGGCAATCTCGCGACCGCAAGCAGCGGCGGCATCGCGCACCATCTGCGCGCGCGCAACATGATCTTCAGCGGTGCCGTGCGAGAAATTAAGCCGCACTACATCCACACCTGCTTCGATCATGCGCTTGAGAATTTCCGGCGTATTGGAGGCCGGGCCGATAGTGGCAACGATCTTGGTGGCGCGAGTTTTCATCAGGGGCTCTTTATTGTGCGCGTTGCTCGAGTATCTGGACAGCGGGAAGCACCTTACCCTCGAGGAATTCAAGGAAAGCGCCGCCACCTGTAGAGATGTAACCGACCTTGTCGGCAATACCGTATTTGGCAATCGCTGCCAGCGTGTCACCACCGCCTGCAATCGAGAAACCGCTGGAACGGGCAATCGCCATCGCCAGTGTTTGCGTGCCGTGACCGAATTGGTCGAATTCGAATACGCCCACCGGACCATTCCAGACGATGGTGCCGGCATCGAGCAACTGCGCAGCCAGCACGTCAGCGGTTTTAGGACCGATGTCCAGAATCATGTCGTCAGCTGCGACGTCGTTTACCGATTTCACTTTAGCGACGGCTGTCGGCGAGAACTCGGTTGCGCACACCACATCGGTGGGAATAGGTACCGTCGCGCCGCGTGCGGCCATGATGTCGATGATGGCTTTAGCTTCGCCGACCAAATCAGGCTCGGCGAGCGATTTGCCGATGGGCAGACCCGCCGCCAGCATGAAGGTGTTGGCGATACCACCGCCGACAATCAGTCGATCCACTTTGCTGGCCAGTGACTTGAGAATGGTGAGCTTGGTCGATACTTTGGAGCCAGCCACGATCGCGGCGAGCGGCTTGGCCGGTTGGCCCAGCGCCTTGCCCAGCGCATCGAGTTCAGCGGCCAGCAACGGACCAGCGCAAGCGATGGGTGCAAATTTTGCGATGCCATGCGTGGTGGCTTCTGCCCGGTGCGCAGTACCAAACGCATCGTTGACATACACGTCACACAGCGCTGCCATTTTTTTTGCGAGCTCATCGCTGTTTTTTTTCTCGCCGATATTGACGCGGCAGTTCTCCAGCATCACGACCTCACCGGGCGCCACCGATACGCCATCCACCCAATCTTGTTTCAGCGCGACCGGCTTGC
>CAMBJI010000037.1 GCA_945867725.1 Bordetella parapertussis | reverse complement strand
CGCGGTACCAAGCGTGAAGATGTTGAGCGGGGTCAGGTCTTGGCCAAGCCAGGTTCGATCAAGCCACACAAGCACTTCACTGGCGAGATTTATGTGTTGTCCAAGGATGAGGGTGGCCGTCATACGCCGTTCTTCAACAACTACCGTCCTCAGTTTTACTTCCGTACGACGGATGTGACGGGTGCGATCGAGCTGCCGGAAGGCAAGGAGATGGTCATGCCGGGTGACAACGTGTCGATCACGGTCAAGCTGATCAACCCGATTGCGATGGAAGAAGGTCTGCGCTTTGCGATTCGTGAAGGCGGCCGTACCGTCGGCGCGGGTGTTGTTGCCAAGATCATGGACTAAATAGACACAAGACCACACAGGTCCCGTGTTCGATATACCGCGAGCGACAGTTCGCTCGCGGTTCGCTCTTTTAAGGAAGCATCATGGCAAAAGAAAAAATCCGTATTCGTCTAAAGGCGTTTGACTATCGTTTGATCGATCAGTCCGCACTCGAAATCGTCGAAACCGCCAAGCGCACTGGCGCGGTCGTTAAGGGCCCGGTGCCCCTGCCGACGCGTAAGCAGCGCTGGGATGTGCTGCGTTCCCCTCACGTGAACAAAACCTCGCGTGATCAGTTTGAGATTCGTACGCATCAGCGTTTGATGGATATCGTCGACCCTACCGACAAGACCGTCGATGCATTGATGAAGCTCGATCTTCCAGCTGGCGTGGACGTAGAAATCAAGCTGCAATAATTTTGCAAAGTTGTTTGAACTTGGTCGCTGCAAGTGCTTGTGGCGACTCGATTCTCGCGCTATAATCGCCGGCTTCGGTAAAAACACGTCAATTTTGTGTTTTTTCGTTCTAGTTTTATAAACATCAGCCCTGCCCAATCGTAGGCGGGAATGGAGAAAAAATGACCCAGGACCAAGACAACGGCCTAGGCTTAGGACTTGTTGGTCGCAAGGTTGGCATGATGCGCATCTTTACGGATGACGGGGATTCGATTCCTGTAACCGTTCTTGATGTGTCTGACAACCGTGTGACACAAATCAAAACGCCTGAAATCGACGGATATACCGCCGTCCAGGTCACTTTTGGCAAGCGTCGCGCCTCGCGTGTGACCAAGGCCGCCGCAGGGCATCTGGCGAAAGCTGGTGCTGAGGCAGGTACCGTTCTCAAAGAATTCCGTGTCAATGCTGCCAAGGCTGCTGAATTCAAGCCGGGCGATACCGTCGCTGTTAGCCTTTTTGAGGTCGGCCAAAAGGTCGATATTCAGGGCGTGTCGATTGGTAAAGGCTATGCGGGTACCATCAAGCGCCACAACTTCCGTTCAGGCCGTCAGACTCACGGTAACTCACGTTCGCACAATGTGCCAGGTTCTATTGGTATGGCGCAGGATCCGGGTCGCGTGTTCCCTGGTAAGCGCATGACGGGCCACATGGGTGATGTCACTCGGACTGTCCAAAACCTTGAAATAGCGCGCGTAGATCTTGAGCGTCAGCTGATTCTTGTCAAGGGTGCGGTTCCTGGCGCAAAGAATGGTCAGGTCGTGGTTTCCCCGGCTATCAAAGCCAAAGCAAAGAAGGGGGCTTAATCCATGGAACTCAAGCTCCTGAATGCCCAAGGTCAGGCATCATCGAATGTTGCGGCGCCAGACACCATCTTTGGTCGTGATTACAACGAGGCGCTGATTCATCAAGTCGTCGTTGCCTATCAGGCGAATGCCCGTAGCGGTAATCGCAAGCAAAAAGACCGTGAAGAAGTCAGTCACACTACCAAAAAGCCATGGCGCCAAAAAGGTACTGGCCGCGCTCGCGCCGGTATGTCGTCTTCGCCGATTTGGCGTGGAGGCGGTCGTGCATTCCCGAACAGCCCGGATGAGAATTTCTCCCACAAGGTCAACAAAAAGATGTACCGCGCTGGTATTTGCTCGATTCTTTCGCAGCTTGCCCGTGATGGTCGTTTGTCGGTGATCGAGGAGTTCTCGGTCGAGGCGCCAAAAACCAAACTGCTTGCGCAGAAGCTGAAGAGCATGGGTCTGGAGTCCGTGCTCGTCATTACCGACAGCTTGGATGAAAACCTGATGCTGGCGGCTCGCAACCTGCCTAACGTGCTCGTGGTTGAGCCGCGTCAGGCGGATCCAATGTCGCTGGTGTTCTTCAAGAAGGTCTTGATCACCAAGCCCGCGCTGGCAAAGATTGAGGAGATGCTGGCATGAGCGCAGTCATCAAACATACTGAAGAGCGCCTGATGAAAGTGTTGCTTGCTCCGGTCATTTCCGAGAAAGCCACTTTTGTCGCAGAAAAGAATGAGCAAGTGGTTTTTCTGGTGACGCAAGACGCTACCAAGCTCGAGATCAAGGCTGCAGTGGAACTGCTGTTCAAAGTTCAGGTCGAGTCCGTGCAAGTGGCTAATCGTGCCGGTAAGGTTAAGCGTTCAGGCCGTTTCACGGGTCGCCGCAACAACACGCGCCGCGCCTTTGTTTGCCTTAAGCCCGGTCAGGAAATCAACTTCACCGAGGAGGCTAAATAATGGCACTCGTTAAGTTAAAACCAACGTCGCCCGGTCGTCGTGGCATGGTCAAGGTGGTCAATCCTGACCTCCATAAAGGCCGCCCGTTCTCAGCGTTGGTTGAGAAGAAAAGCAAGTCCGCGGGCCGTAACAACAATGGTCATATCACCACCCGTCACATCGGCGGTGGTCACAAGCATCATTATCGTATGGTGGATTTCCGTCGTAATAAGGACGGCATTCCCGCCAAAGTCGAGCGTCTTGAATACGATCCAAACCGTAGCGCGCACATTGCACTGCTGTGCTTCGCGGACGGCGAGCGCAAATACATCATCGCCAGCAAAGGTATGGCTGTTGGCGATCAGTTGATGAATGGTCCGGAAGCGCCGATCAAGCCAGGTAACTGCCTCCCTATTCGTAACATCCCGGTGGGTACCACCATGCATTGCGTCGAAATGTTGCCAGGCAAGGGTGCGCAAATTGCGCGCACTGCTGGTGCTGGCGTCGTGCTGATGGCGCGCGAAGGCATTTACGCTCAGGTGCGTCTGCGCTCCGGCGAGGTGCGTCGCATTCACGTGGAATGCCGTGCAACGATTGGTGAAGTTGGTAATGGCGAACATAACTTACGCAAGATTGGTAAGGCAGGTGCTGTGCGTTGGCGTGGTATTCGCCCTACCGTTCGCGGTGTGGCCATGAATCCGGTCGATCACCCGCACGGCGGTGGCGAGGGCAAAACAGCTGCCGGTCGTCATCCGGTGTCTCCGTGGGGTCAGCAGACCAAAGGCAAGAAGACACGTCGCAACAAGCGCACGACGTCGATGATTGTCTCGCGTCGCGGTAAGAAATAAGGGGTAAGACATGGGACGTTCATTAAAAAAAGGGCCGTTTTGCGACGCCCACCTGCTGAAAAAAGTCGAGACTGCTCAGGCGGTGCGCGATAAGAAGCCAATCAAGACTTGGTCACGTCGTTCGACGATCATGCCTGACTTTATTGGCCTGACGATCGCCGTGCACAACGGCAAACAGCATGTGCCGGTTTACGTGTCTGAGAATATGGTGGGTCACAAGCTTGGTGAATTCGCACTGACCCGCACGTTCAAAGGTCATGCAGCTGACAAAAAGGCTAAGAAATAAGGTCCGATGATGGAAACTAAAGCTACCCTCCGCAGCGCAAGACTGTCGGCCCAGAAAGGCCGTTTGGTTGCCGATCTGATTCGCGGCAAAAAAGTCGATCAAGCGCTCAATATTCTGACTTTTAGTCCGAAAAAAGGTGCCGTGTTGATCAAGAAGGTTCTTGAGTCGGCGATTGCTAATGCTGAGCACAATGACGGCGCAGATATCGACGAACTCACGGTCAGAGTGATCTATGTGGAAAAAGGTGCAGTGATGCGCCGTTTCACCGCCCGAGCCAAAGGCCGTGGTGATCGCATCTCCAAACAAACCTGTCACATATACGTGACTGTCGGTAATTAAGGGAGTCACGATGGGACAGAAGATTCATCCAACCGGCTTTCGTCTTGCCGTCACCCGTAATTGGGGATCACGCTGGTATGCAGGCAACAGCAATTTTGCCGACATGCTCCAGGAAGACCTTTCGGTCCGTGCATTCCTTAAGAAGAAGCTGAAGAACGCATCCGTTGGTCGCGTGCTGATCGAGCGCCCTGCCAAGAACGCGCGTATTACGATTTTCAGCTCGCGTCCAGGTGTTGTCATTGGTAAGAAGGGCGAAGACATTGAGGTTCTGAAGTCGGCGCTGGCCAAAATGATGGGCGTGCCTGTACACGTCAATATTGAAGAAATTCGCAAGCCAGAAACTGATGCGCAACTGATCGCTGATTCAATCGCTCAGCAGCTCGAAAAGCGGATCATGTTCCGTCGTGCGATGAAGCGTGCGATGCAAAATGCAATGCGCCTCGGCGCGCAAGGCATCAAGATCATGTCATCCGGCCGTCTGAACGGCATCGAGATCGCTCGTACAGAGTGGTATCGCGAAGGCCGCGTGCCACTGCATACCCTGCGTGCCGATATTGATTACGGTTTCGGCGAGGCAGAAACTACCTACGGCATCATTGGTATCAAGGTTTGGGTTTACAAAGGTGATCGTTTGGCAAGCGGCGAAGCGCCAGCCGTCGAAACGACTTCGGACGACGAACGCAAGCGTCGTGCACCGCGTCGTGATGATGGTAAGCCTGCTGGACGTACGGCACGTACTAAACGCGCGGATGCGCCTGCAACTGCGGCAGCAACTCCAACAGAAGGTGTTGCTGCGCCCGCACCTGCGGTTGCAAAGCGGGTTCGCGCAAAGAAAGCTGACGCACCGGCTGCGCCAGCTGAGAAGGCAGGAGAATAATCATGTTGCAACCAGCACGCAGAAAGTACCGGAAAGAGCAGAAAGGCCGCAACAAGGGCATTTCACATGAGCGTGGCACGGCGGTGTCGTTTGGTGAATTTGGTCTGAAGGCAATTGCTCGCGGACGCATTACTGCACGTCAGATTGAGTCAGCTCGTCGTGCGATGACCCGCCACATCAAGCGCGGCGGTCGTATTTGGATCCGTATCTTCCCGGACAAGCCAATTTCGAACAAGCCTGCAGAAGTTCGTATGGGTAACGGTAAAGGCAATCCGGAGTACTACGTTGCCGAGATCCAGCCCGGCAAGGTTCTCTACGAGATGGATGGTGTTGACGAGGCGCTGGCGCGTGAGGCCTTCCGCCTTGCAGCGGCAAAGTTGCCTTTGGCGACCGCCTTCGTTGTGCGCCAGGTTGGCCAATAAGGGGATATGAATGAAAGCATCAGAATTCCAAGCTAAGGACGTGCCGGCTCTGAAGAAAGAGCTAAACGACCTGCTCAAAGCCCAGTTCGGCCTGCGCATGCAGGTTGCGACGCAGCAGCTGCAAAACACCTCGCAGATCAAGAAAGTGCGTCGTGACATAGCGCGCGTCAAGACTGTGATTAATCAGAAGGACGGCCAATAATGAGCGCGACAGAAAAGAAAGCGTTAAAGCGTACCCTGGTCGGTACCGTCGTTTCAGACAAAATGAACAAGACAGTCACCGTGTTAATCGAGCGTCGTGTTCGTCATCCGCTTTACGGCAAGATCATTGTTCGTTCGAATAAATACCACGCGCATGACGAAGCTAACGTTGCCAAAACTGGCGATACGGTCGAGATTCAGGAGGGTCGACCGATCTCCAAGACCAAGGCCTGGACCGTGACGCGAGTAGTTGAAGTAGCGCAGACCGTATAAGTACTTGCTAGCCCAGCCTTAGATGGTGCATAATGGTGGGCTTCGCTGCTTTAACTAGCAGGCGTTAAAAAGAGTAGTAAAACTCCGTAGCTTTTTGTCAACCCAATCGGTGGGGCCGCGTAGCGGAATCGCCGACGGGACCAAGACTGACCGTTGAAGGGTGCATCGTGCATCCGGCGCGGATTAAGTTGGGAAAGAAAAATCATGATTCAAACTGAAAGCCGGCTCGAAGTAGCCGACAACACTGGTGCTCGCGAAGTGCTCTGCATCAAGGTGCTGGGTGGTTCAAAGCGCCGTTATGCAGGTATTGGCGACATCATCAAGGTCACCATCAAGGAAGCGCAGCCGCGTGGTCGCGTTAAGAAGGGTGAGATCTATAACGCTGTTGTTGTGCGCACTGCCAAAGGCGTGCGTCGGCCTGACGGTTCGCTGGTGCGTTTCGATCGCAACGCGGCCGTACTGTTAAATGCCAAGTTGGAGCCTATTGGCACTCGTATTTTTGGACCGGTTACCCGTGAATTGCGCACAGAGCGCTTCATGAAGATCGTGTCCCTTGCGCCCGAAGTTTTGTAAGGAGTCGCCATGGATAAGATTCGTACAAAAGACGAAGTCGTCGTTCTGACTGGAAAAGACAAAGGCAAGCGCGGTGTGGTCACGCAGCGCGTTGATGCCAATCATCTGGTTGTTGACGGCATCAATATCGCGAAAAAGGCTGTAAAGCCTAACCCGATGACAGGCGCAACTGGCGGCATCGTCGACAAGCTGATGCCAATTCATATTTCTAATGTCGCGTTGTTCAATGCAGCGACCGGCAAGGCAGATCGTGTGGGTATCAAGACGGTGGACGGTAACAAAGTCCGCGTCTACAAATCCACTGGCGAAGTCGTGAAGGTGTAATCAAATGGCCCGTCTACAAGAACATTACAAAGAAAAAGTCGTCGCTGACCTAATAGCCAAGTTCGGCTACAAGTCGATGATGGAGGTCCCGCGTCTGACCAAGATCACCCTGAATATGGGTTTATCGGAAGCGGTCGCTGACAAGAAAATTATTGAGCACGCCGTCGGTGATCTGACCAAGATTGCTGGTCAAAAGCCAGTGGTTACCAAGGCTCGCAAGGCGATTGCCGGTTTCAAGATTCGTGAAGGCTACCCGATTGGATGCATGGTCACACTTCGTGGTGCGCGCATGTACGAATTTCTGGATCGTCTCGTGAGTATTGCTTTTCCTCGCGTTCGCGATTTTCGTGGCGTATCAGGCAAAGCATTTGACGGCCGTGGTAACTACAACATCGGTGTGAAAGAGCAGATCATTTTCCCCGAGATCGAGTATGACAAGATCGACGCGCTGCGTGGTATGAACATTAGTATCACCACGACAGCAAAGAGTGACGATGAAGCAAAAGCGCTTCTCGCCGCATTCAAATTCCCGTTCAGAAACTGAGGCTGCCATGGCAAAACTGGCACTGATTAACCGCGAACAGAAGCGCGCCGCACTGGTAAAGAAATACGCTGCCAAGCGCGCCGAATTGAAGAGCATTATCGACGATCAGTCGAAATCGGAAGAAGAGCGTTACGACGCGCGTCTGAAGTTACAGTCGCTGCCCCGTAACTCTGCGCCGACTCGTCAGCGCAACCGTTGCGCACTGACTGGTCGTCCGCGCGGCACATTCCGCAAATTCGGTCTGGGTCGCACCAAGCTCCGTGAAATCGCCATGCGTGGTGAGATTCCGGGTATGACTAAAGCCAGCTGGTAATAGGAGAATAAGCGATGAGTATGAGCGATCCTATCGCCGATCTGCTAACGCGTATCCGTAACGCGCAGAGCGTCAACAAAACAACCGTGGCCATGCCTTCTTCAAAACTCAAGGTCGCTATTGCCCGAGTGTTGAAGGAAGAGGGTTACATCGAGGATTTTGCGGTTGCAGATCTGGGCGGTAAGCCTGAGCTGCGTATCGAGCTGAAATACTACGCAGGTCGCCCGGTTATCGAGCGTATCGAGCGTGTTTCTCGCCCGGGGCTGCGTATTTACCGTGGCAAAAGTGAGATCCCGACCGTGATGAACGGCTTGGGTGTCGCCATTGTGTCTACACCCCAGGGTGTGATGACCGATCGTAAGGCGCGCGCAACCGGTACCGGTGGCGAGATTCTTTGCTACGTGGCCTAAGGGGGAAGTGACATGTCTCGTGTAGGAAAAATGCCAATCGCTTTGCCCAAAGATGTCGAAGTGACGATCACGGCAGAGAAGATCGCCGTCAAAGGTCCGCAGGGTACGCTGTCATTGCCCTTGACTGGGCAGGTGGTGATCAAGAACGACAATGGAACGCTGAACCTGACGCCGGCCGATGAAAGCCGTGAAGCTAATGCGATGTCGGGCACAGTCCGCGCGTTGGTCAACAACATGGTCAATGGTGTCACTAAAGGTTTTGAAAAGAAGCTGTCGCTGGTCGGTGTGGGTTTCAAGGCCCAGGCTCAGGGCGACAAGCTGAATCTGTCACTGGGATTTTCGCATCCTATCGTTCACGCGATGCCTGCTGGCGTGAAGTGCGAAACCCCGACGCAGACTGAAATTGTTATCAAGGGTATCGACCGCCAAAAGGTAGGTCAGGTTGCAGCTGAAGTGCGCGCCTACCGCAGCCCGGAGCCTTATAAAGGCAAAGGCGTCCGCTATGTGGACGAGGTTGTGGTGATCAAAGAAACCAAGAAGAAGTAAGGGTTGACCATGGACAAGAAAGCATCTCGCCTGCGCCGTGCACGCCAAACGCGTGCCAAGATCGTAGAGCTCAAGGTAAATCGCCTTGCCGTGCATCGCACCAACATGCATATCTACGCGACGATCATTAGCCCCGACGCCAAGATTCTTGCGAGTGCATCAACCGCCGAGGCGGAAGTTCGCAAAGAGCTCGCAGGTCAGTCAGGCAAAGGCGGCAACACCGCCGCAGCTGCTCTGGTCGGCAAGCGTGTCGCAGAGAAGGCATTGAAGGCCGGTATCGCTGAAGTCGCATTCGATCGCTCCGGTTTCCGCTATCACGGTCGGGTCAAAGCAGTTGCGGAAGCAGCTCGCGAAGCCGGTCTGAAGTTCTAAGGAATAGTAATCATGGCAAAAATGCAACAAAAAATGCAAAGCGAGAAGCCCGACGACGGCATGCGCGAAAAAATGATCGCGGTCAACCGTGTCACCAAGGTGGTGAAGGGTGGCCGGATCATGGGTTTCGCGGCGCTGGCTGTGGTCGGTGATGGCGATGGTCGCATCGGCATGGGCAAGGGCAAATCGAAAGAGGTGCCGGTCGCTGTGCAAAAAGCGATGGAAGAAGCGCGCCGCAAGATGATCAAGGTATCGCTCAAAAATGGCACGCTTCATCACACAGTCCATGGTCGCCACGGCGCTTCATCTGTGATGATGATTCCTGCGAAAGACGGTACAGGTGTGATCGCCGGCGGTCCGATGCGCGCGATTTTTGAAGTCATGGGCGTGACGAATGTTGTCGCGAAATCCAATGGCTCAACTAATCCCTACAACATGGTTCGTGCGACGTTGAATGGCCTCGCCAAGATGAGCACACCATCCGAAATTGCTGCAAAACGCGGCAAGACGGTCGAGGAAATCCTGGGCTAAGGTGATCAAAATGGCAAATACAATCAAAGTCAAACTGGTCAAGGGTCTCATCGGAACGCGCGAGTCACATCGTGCCACCGTTCGTGGCCTGGGCTTGCGTCGTGTGAATTCCGTTTCGGAGCTCGAAGACACGCCGTCAGTCCGCGGCATGATCAACAAAGTATCGTATCTCGTGAAAGTGGTGGCGTAAGCATCGCTTGCGAACGGAGCAAATATGGAACTCAACACTATTCAACCTGCAGCCGGTGCCAAGCACGCGAAGCGTCGTGTAGGCCGCGGCATCGGATCCGGTCTGGGCAAAACCGCCGGTCGTGGTCACAAGGGTCAGAAGTCCCGCTCAGGTGGTTTCCACAAAGTCGGCTTTGAAGGCGGTCAGATGCCATTGCAGCGTCGTCTGCCAAAGCGCGGCTTCAAATCGCAATCCAAGCCATTCAAGGCCGAAGTTCGTTTGTCCGATCTGGCGAAACTGCCAGTCGCTGACATTGATCTCTTGGCACTGAAGCAGGCGGGCTTGATTTCCGAGCTAGCGCGTTTCGTGCGGGTGATTAAGGCAGGCGAGTTGTCGAAGAAAGTTACGCTCAAGGGTGTGATCGCGACCAAAGGTGCCAAGGCAGCCATCGAGGCCGCTGGCGGTTCGGTCGAGTAATCAAGGCCTGACAGGAATAACGTGGCAACTTCACCAAAACTCGCGAAAAGCGCTGCAAGCGGATTCCCTTGGGGGCGTTTGTGGTTTTTGCTGGCTGCTTTGGTGGTGTTTAGAACGGGTGCGCACATACCGGTACCAGGTATTGATCCGGTGCAGCTTGCGACTTTGTTTAATCAGAATCGCGGTGGCATTCTGGGCATGTTCAACATGTTCTCAGGTGGTGCGCTGTCGCGTTTCACGATTTTTGCATTGGGCATCATGCCGTACATTTCGGCATCGATCATCATGCAGCTTTTGTCGGTTGTGTCGCCCCAGTTGGAAGCGCTGAAAAAAGAAGGTGAGTCGGGTCGTCGCAAGATTACGCAGTACACGCGCTATGGCACGCTGGTGTTAGCCACCTTCCAGGCGTTGGGTATCGCGATTGCGCTCGAATCACAGGCAGGCCTCGTGATCGATCCGGGTCTGGCATTTCGTTTTACAACGGTGGTTACATTAGTGACGGGTACGATGTTCCTGATGTGGCTCGGCGAGCAGATCACCGAACGCGGTTTAGGTAATGGCATTTCTATCATCATTTTTGCAGGCATCGCGGCTGGTTTACCAACCGCGTTGGGTGGTTTGTTCGAACTCGTTCGAACGGGTTCAATGAATGCACTGACGGCGATTTTGATCTGCTTGGTGGTCGCGCTAGTGACTTATTTGGTTGTCTTTATTGAACGAGGCCAGCGCAAGATTCTGGTCAACTATGCGAAGCGCCAGGTAGGTAACAAGATTTACGGAAGCCAGAGCAGCCATTTGCCGCTCAAACTGAATATGGCCGGTGTCATTCCGCCGATCTTCGCTTCTTCGATCATTTTGTTTCCGGCCACGATTACTAGCTGGTTCACGTCGGGAGAAACGGATAGCGGGGTAGTACGCTTTCTGAAGGACTTGGCAGCGTCGATGGCCCCGGGCGAACCGATTCATGCATTGTTGTATGCCGCAGCGATTATTTTCTTTTGTTTCTTCTACACGGCACTCGTGTTTAACAGCAAAGAAACGGCAGACAACCTGAAGAAAAGCGGTGCCTTTGTGCCAGGTATTCGGCCGGGTGAGCAAACAGCACGGTATATCGACCGTA
>CAMBJI010000036.1 GCA_945867725.1 Bordetella parapertussis | reverse complement strand
TAGGGCTGCGCCAGCGCAGCCGAACCGAAGTCCATGAACTCCAGCCAATGACAAGTGGGTGTCACCGCCAACACATGCGCGCTGGCCTCAATAAACAAGTGACTCGATACTGGCATCGATGCTGCGCGTGCCATACCCATCACCGACAGCCAAC
The DNA here is from genome assembly GCA_945867725.1 of Bordetella parapertussis. Lineage (GTDB taxonomy): Bacteria > Pseudomonadota > Gammaproteobacteria > Burkholderiales > Burkholderiaceae_D > Pernthalerella. Next base: position 10,975 of record CAMBJI010000036.1, on the reverse strand, counting down.
CAGTAATCCCGCCGATTTTCATCAGGTCGGGCATCATCATGTCGCAGGCACCGGCGCTGATTGCGCGCTCGGCATCACGCGGGAACCACCAGTTTTCACCGGTCTGTATGTTTGCATTGACCGACTCTCTGACCAGCGCATGTCCCTGCAAATCTTCTGCGACCACCGGCTCTTCCACCCAATGCAAATCAAACGGCTCGAGCAAACGAATGCGTCGAATGGCTTCGGTCGGTTGCAGACTCTGATTGAAGTCCACCATTAACGCCGTCGTCGGTCCGATCATCTGCCGTATTTCGCGCGTCACATGAATATCGCGCTGCACATCCGGATCGCCCAGCTTGATCTTGATGGCACGAAAACCCTGCGCCATCGAGTGCTCGATCGCTTTGGCGTCATGCACAGGATCCACCATGCCGTAGCTGTCGTAAGCCCACACCGACTTTGCTTCACCACCCAGTAAAGCAACGACGGGCTTGTTAACCGATTTACCCAGCGCATCCCAATACGCCATATCCAGTGTTGAAGCCACCATGCCCAACAAACCCTGCATGCCAAGCAATCGATAGCGCTGCTCAAGCTGTTGCATGCGCGCGACTGGCACCACGGTTGTACCTATCAGATCCGACTTGATCTCATCGATCAGGGACAACAACGGCCGCAGTGTCACAGGCGTGTAGCCAAACAAATACGCACTGCCGGTTATGCCTTGCTCAGTCAGCACATCAATCAAAATCAGTGGCGATACATCCACCGAGCCAGAAGCCGTCCTGACAGGTCGAGCGAGCGGCGCCACAATGGCGCGAGCGCGGATATCGCGAATGAGAAGGCTGTCCATGAAATTCCTGTTCAAGAAGTGAATCGACCGATCAAAGCTGAATTTTAGTCGGCCACAGCAAGATCACGAACAAGGAAGAATAAATTTCACCAATCAAACCAAACCATGCATGAAAGACAAGCACCCATCGTGACCATTTTCTGCAATTGACCGCGTACCGAAGTACGCTCTTGTCAAAACGGGTAAGTCTGACACCGAAGGGCTGCATGCTAAGCTCGTCACAACTCGATCTCAAGGAGATATTCCATGGCAACCGTTCCCCTACTCTCGGACGCCCAAGCCAGCCCCGAAGCGCGCGCAGTCTTTGATGACATCAAGCGTGTTCGTGGTGTCGATGATGTGAATAATTTCTGGAAAGCGCTGGCGCATTCGCCTGAATTGCTGCAAGGCGTATGGGCTCAGGCGCAGCAGGTGATGAAGCCCGGCGCCCTCGATGCCATGACCAAGGAGCTGATTTATATCGCTGTGTCAGCTGCCAACGGCTGTGAATACTGCGTGCACTCGCATACGGCAGCTGCGCGAGCCAAAGGCATGACCGGCGCACAGCATGCCGAACTACTCGCCGTGATCGCCATGGCAAGTCAAACCAATGCACTGGCCAACAGCCTGCAAGTACCTGTCGACGAAGCCTTCAAAAAATGAAGGCTCACGCGGCGTACTGAGGCAGGTTCTAAAACTCAGGGATAACGTACCCAGCCTCTGGCTGGCGAGCCCTGCTCGGATCGTTCGGCAGCTTTTGCATAAGGTGTCTTAGCAACCGGGGACTCGGCGGCGACCTCAGTTTTTTCCGGCATGCCCGACGAGTGATGACTAGTGATCAGCCACTGCGAACCGATCTTGCGATACGAGAATGAGTAGCGTGCCTTGACCATCGTGCCATCAGAAAACCTGAACGTGTAAAGTCCGGCATCGGTGGCGCTATTGCAGTCGACATCAATGACACGATCGTCGATGCTGCCTTCTGGACGTCGTGTCAGGAAGTGCGCGAAATAATCTTCTTTTTCTGCTGCGGTGAATCGAGCGCGATTCGAGACCGTCGGCAACAGTACAGAGCCGGGCGCATAGTTAGCCGCGACTTTCTTGGGATCGCCGGTACGCAGTGAGGCGTTCCAACGATCAAAGAGCGCTGCAACTTCAGATTTCAGCGGCGGATTACAGTAGTCGGCCGACGGCTCGGTAACAGATGCCTTGGCAGGTGCTGTATGGCTATCGGCATGCATATCAGGTGCTGCAGGCGCATCGATCTGAGCTGCAGTGGTTGAAGCATGACTGTCTTTGGTGCCCGCTGAATCTTTTGCTGAAGGCGCTTGTTTTGAAGCTGGTGACGCAGCGTCGTCTTGTTTGTTCTTTCCTGCTGGGGCCGCATTTGCTGCGTGGTCGTCTGATGCCGCAGGCGCGTTATGGCCGTCATTCACCGCGTTGGCAGCAGGTGCAGAAGATGTCGTATGCGCATCCGCGGGTTGCGCGGTGGCCGCGGCTGCAGTACTGCGATCCTTGACGCGCACACGCTTGCTGCCAGCACTCTCATTCGCATTCAGGTTCGTAGTTACGGAACTCGTGTTGCTTGCCGCAGGAGGAGCGGTTGCCGGCATCTCTTTGCTAACGCTCGCATCAGCTTGCGTACCGTGGGTAGGTGCTTTGTGCTGCGGTTTAGCGCGCGCAGGTTTACGTGATTTTTTTGCCACTACAGGCTTGGCGGGCTCATCCGCAGTCTGCGAGGCCGCATCTTTGACCGGTGTTTCTTTGCTTTGAGCGTCCTTTGAAGGCACCTCTTTTGCAGCCGTGGCTTGGCTGTCAGTTGCGGGTGCAGCCGCGTGATTGTCATGCTTCGCATCAGCTGCAAAGACGGTAGCGCTGGCAAGCATCAGGATCACAAAGGATCCGATCAATTTGTTGAAGTTCATTCTATTTTCCTTCACAAAGCGGGTGAAGCTCTGCAACGCTCGATTCCGGCCGCTTCAATAGTGTTCCGCAATCCACGGGTTTGCTTACCAACTCGTGCCACCGGCACAAGAATTATCAAAAAAATAAAACAGTGTCAGTACGACTTTGAATACACACCGACAAAAACTCTGGTCATGGATAATCGAACCGGGGATGATTTTCTGTAGCCTCAGCACAAACAAATATACACATTCGGGCTAAAGATTTGCGGTGCTCAGTTCGATTCCCTGAGTGTCGGTTATGGTTTACTGCAATTGCGCTGAATATATTTCATTTTTGACAGCGCTTTCAGGCATGGGCAAGCTTCGGCACACGACATACATCCATGCCCGGCAGTCTTGTTATCAAAGGAGAAAAAGAATGGCTGAACAAATTATTGAGACACTGCCCGGCGAACTGCATCAGGCAGGCTGCCCATGCTGCACGCCTACGCTCACCGGCACCTCCCGTCGCCAGTTTCTGGCCACCGGCGCCGCAGTCCTGGCTGGCGGCATGATGGGCTTCGTACCCGGACGCTCGATGGCTGCTGGCGGCAACTACGAAGCTATGCTGGTCAATTGCATCGATCCTCGCTTCACCACACTAAGCTGGCAGTACATGGGCCTGCTCTCCGGTGTAGATCGCGAGAAGCTGGGTGACAACTACAGCCATTTCGTGATGGCGGGTGGTCCACTCGGTGCGGTGCATCCCAAGTTTGCGCCTTGGCACAGAACTTTCTGGGACAACCTGGAAATCTCGGTCGCTCTGCATCACATCAAACGCGTGGTTGCCTTGTCCCATCGTGATTGCGGTGCTGCCAAGCTGGTCTTCGGATCAGCAGGTGTGGCCGATAAAGAGGCTGAAACCGGCTCTCATGCAGAAGCACTCGCAATGTTCCGCAAAGAAGTCAACACGCGTCATCCAAAACTGAGCGTGATCACCGGCATCATGGATCTGACGGGTCGAGTCGATCTCATCGGTTAAGCACAAAAAAATACACCGGTAGTACGCAAGAAAAAAATCCCGGGCCACAAGCCCGGGATTTTTCATTTCAATCACGCGACTGCTTTACGGCCCGCGATGAATTTCACGCCATTGGGTCCATAAGCTTCAGTGTGCATGATGTTGGCGGCCAGATGAAAAGTGTCGCCTACCTGGCAGTGTCTTTCCTTGCCGTCCACTACAACACGAATGTCACCTTCAATGATCATCGCCTTGGCTTCGAAAGGATGACTGTGCAAATCCATTCCCTGGTTTGCTTCGCGTTCGACAATAAGGACTTCAAAGCCTTCACTCTCCAGCATTGTCTTGAATGCCTGCTGATCCATTTTTTTCTCCTTGTTTTATTTTGTTGAAATCAGTTTTACCAGCGTCAGCAGCGTCTGATTGACTGGTGTAGGTATACCCAATAGTGCTCCCTGCCTGCACACATAACCATTCAGATAATCAATCTCGTTCGGCTTGCCGCGAGCGACATCCTGAGCGGTTGATGAATACTGTGTCGCCATATTAGTTGAAACCTGCCTCACGATTTCATAGCTATCGCCCGGAACCCGCACACCTGCTGCCTCTGCGACAGCCAGGCACTCGCTCACCACGGTGTGCATCAGATCACGCACCCCAGGCACTTCCACCAGCTTGCCGTACGGCTGCTGGGCAATGGCCGAGAGCGCGTTGTACGCGCAATTGACGATCAGCTTACCCCATAAAATACCCACAATATTCGTCGATACCTGCACCGGCACGCCTGCCTCGGTACACTTCGCTGCAAGCTGCTCGCTGACAGGCGAGTCACCAATCGCAAGTTCACCACGCCCATGATGTTTCAGATGGCCGGGACCGGCCATTTCAGTAGCGACGTAGACCACTGCAGGTATGACTCGCTGAGGCACAACACGCTGCAGCATCTCGGCGTTCTCCACACCGTTTTGCAGCGACAGAATAATCGCATCCGGCGACAAATACGGCAGCATGGACTGCGCCGCACTGATCGTATCGGTTGATTTCACACAGAACAGCACCACGCGCGCTGAGGCAATATCACTGCCGTCGGTACTCGCTTTGAGTTTTACATGCTCGGTAAAGCTCAGTGTCTCCAGCAAAAGTCCCTTCTGTTGAATAGCATCGACATGGGATGGTCTTCCGATCAGCGTGACTGGGTAGCCGGCACGCGCGAGCATGCCACCGAAATAACAGCCGACCGAGCCTGCGCCCATGACGGCAATGGTGTTTTCTGATTGGATCGCTGAGAGCATGCTGGACCTGCTGAGTATTTCTATAAAAATAATTGGTGATAGCCCAAATATACAGGAAGCGGCTTACCGCGCTTCTTCGGCCAAGATGACACTACATCGCATATCAGGTTCCGGGTTCCAGATACCCCATGCATCAAGAGACATGGCGGCCAATATTCAGGTACCAGCATCCATCGCAGCAAATACCTGCTGCGCCAGTGCAAAAGCACTATTTGCCGCAGGCACACCACAATAAATCGCTGTCTGTAGCAGCGCCTCGCCGATCTCTTCACGGGTGACACCGTTGTTCGCAGCAGCGCGCAAGTGCAGTTTGAGTTCTTCTTCGCGGTTGAGCGCTACCATCATGCAAATCGTCATCAGGCTGCGGGTGTGTGCGGGCAGACCCGGACGCGTCCAGATTTCACCCCAGGCGTAGCGCGTGATCAGATCCTGAAAATCACTCGTGAAGTCGGTGCGATTGGCCTGTGCCCTATCGACATGCGCGTCGCCGAGCACCTGACGGCGCTTTTGCATACCCTGTTCGTATCGGTCTTTTTCATCCATGTCAGATTTCCTTGTTTAGCATGAAGGCAAGCACATTCTGCGTGAAAGCTTGTGCCACTTCCCAGTTTGATAAATGTGCAGCATTGAGCTCTACATACTTCGCACCTTGAATAGCGCGGGCGATCAGCTCGCCATGCTCGGGGGGCGTGGATTTATCATGCCGGCCCGCGATTACCAGTGTGGGTGCAGATATTTTCGACATTTCGGCTCGCTGATCCATGTCGCGTACTGCGGCACAATTCGCCGCATAACCCTCAACGGACATATTGACCAGCATTCGTTTGACACGCTCTACCTGGGCCGGAGCATGCGCAATAAAATCTGCAGTAAACCAGCGCTCAAGTACTGACTCGATAATCGACGCCATACCTTCCTGACGAACTTTGCTAATACGTGCATTCCACACTTCCGGCAGACTAATCGCGGCACTAGTGTTGCACAGCGCGAGTCGATCAATACGTTCAGCTGCATGAATACCCAGCCACATGCCTGTCATGCCGCCCATCGACAATCCACAAAATGAGCGCGCTGAATCTGCAACGCATCCAACAGCGCCAATACATCGCCGCCCAACTGGGCAATCGTATAGGGGCCCGACGTGACGTCAGATTGACCGTGACCACGTGTGTCGTAACGCAGTACGCGGAAATGCTCCAGCAAAGCGGGCACTTGCGGCAACCACATATCCAACGTCGTACCGAGCGAATTCGACATGACCAACACGGGCGCATCTTCATTGCCCGCTGCTGCTTCGAGTACGTAGTGCAGTTTACCGCTACCTGTCTGAATGAACGACATGATGACTCCTGACGATGACTGGTGAGGGCGTGCTTGTGTGGGTTATGTCTTGCGATGCCGATGATGAGCGAGAACGCGTTCGACAAACGCAGGTGCTTCGCCCAGATAACGTGCAGGATCGAACAAGGATTCAAGATGTGACGAAGAAAATTCTTTCGGCATTCTAGGATCTGACTTCAGCACTTCAAGTAGTGAGCGACCGCTTGCCACTGCTTGGTGACAAGCCTCCTCGATCAATTCATGGGCCACTGCGCGACCCATATGCTGCGCAAGTGCCAGCGATACCGCTTCCGCCATAATCAAACCCTGCGTGATATCGATATTGGATCGCATACGTGCTGCATCAACTGAAAGACCGGACGTCACTTCACGTAACTGATTCAGCGCGGCCGAAGTCAGTGATGCGATCTCCGGCAGGGTGTCCCACTCAGCCTGCCAGCCGCCGAGTGCACGTTCCTGCTCCTGCACCATCGCCGTCAGCATGGTGGAAACCAGCGCGGGCACTCGCATGGCGCAAGCGAGTACTGCAGAACAGGCAACCGGATTGCGCTTGTGTGGCATGGTGGATGAACCACCGCGTCCCTGCACAAGGGGTTCGGCAAGTTCAGCGATTTCTGTTTGTGCGTGCAAAGCAATGTCACGCGCGATTTTTCCGAGCGTGCCCGTGAGTAATCCAAACGTCGTAGCGACCTCACCCATACGATCTCGGTGCGTATGCCAGGGTAGTGCCGGCAGCGCCAATGACAAATCCTTCGCGAGTGCGGTCGCGACCGTCAATCCACTTTCACCGAGACTAGCTAAGGTACCGGCGGCACCACCAAACTGTAAAACGCACACGCGGGTACGCAATGCTTGCAAGCGATCTTGATGACGCATGATGGCATCCAGCCATCCGGCAATCTTCAGGCCTAGCGTAGTGGGCTGCGCATGTTGCATCCAGGTGCGCCCCATCATGATGGTCGCGCGGTGTTGATGTGCCAGTGATGCGAGGGTGTCAGCTAGCTCCGCCAAATCGGTCGTGATCAGATCAATCGCATCGCGTAATTGCAGCACACGCCCGCTATCAATCACATCCTGACTGGTCGCTCCCCAGTGCACATACCGCGCAGCGTCTGCGTCGGTGCTGGCGACTACCGCGGTTAATTGTTTGACCAAAGGAATAGCCACATTGCCAGCGCTGCTGACTGATTTCGCCAGCGCATCAAGATCCATAAGATCTGCCCTGCACGAACTCACAATCGCTGCCACGGCACTCTGAGGTATCACGTCTTCGACAGCGAGTGCACGAGCCAATGCCGCCTCGACATCCAGCATGCGCTGTATCGTATTCCTGTCGGAAAAAATAGACCGCATGCCTTCGGTGGAAAACAAGCCATCAGTCAGTGATGAAGTATTCATGATTTACAGACTTAGGTCAGAGATCAAAGATCAAAGAAAACGGTTTCATTAGCACTACCTCCGATGACAATATTCCATTGCAAATGGGACGGATCATCTGGCTGCGCCACAGCAATAAGCGTTTTCTGCCTTGCCTGCGGTACAACCTGCATGACGGGGTCAGATGCATGATCGTCACCCGGAAAATACAAACGCGTGACCAACTGCCGCAATAAACCGCGCGCAAAGACATTGACCAGAATATGGGGTGCCTGCAATTGACCGTCCAGCGCAGGTACCGCGCCGGGCTTGATGGTGGTGAACACAAATTCACCGCGCTGGTCCGTTGGCTGACGGCCAAAACCACTGAAGCCTTCTTGCAGCGGCAAGTCTCGCGTATCTGCGGGATGCGCGTATTTGCCATGCGCATTCGCTTGCCAGAACTCGATCATGCCATCGGGTACGGGTTGGCCATCGGCATCCAGCAGTTTTCCGTGAATCGTGATGTGCTCACCCTCGATGGCGGCAGGAGCGAGATCGCGTGTATTCAGCCAGTCAAGACCAATATGCAGGTAGGGCCCGACCGTCTGTGAGGGCGTGGATTCATGGCTCATGTCAGCGCTCCATCGGTGTGGCTTGCTGGCCTCGCAGCACAATATCAAACTGCAGGCCCAACGCGAATTGCGGCTCGGTCAGATCCAGTCTGAAATTCGCGATCATGCGCTGACGCGCTTTTTCATCGGGCATGCTCTGATAAATCGGATCGAAGGCCAGTAGCGGATCGCCCGGGAAATACATTTGCGTCACAAGTCGTGTTGCAAATGCATGTCCGAACAGTGAAAAATGGATATGCGCAGGTCGCCAGGCATTGGGATGATTACCCCAGGGGTAAGCGCCGGGACGAATGGTAAGAAAGCGATAGTTACCCTGCGCATCCGTCATCGCGCGACCGGCACCCGTAAAATTTGGATCGAGCGGGGCATCATGCTGGTCATTTTTATGCTGATAACGACCGGCTGCGTTGGCCTGCCAGATTTCAATCAGCGTGTGCGGCACGGCACGGCCATCTTCATCCAGCACGCGACCCGCCACGATAATGCGCTCGCCTACGGGTTCACCTGCATGTTGTCGCGTGAGATCTGCATCCTGCGCCTGCACTCGATCGTGCCCAAACACAGGACCAGTTATCTCAGACAGCGATTGCGGCAGCAGTATCAGCGGCTGCGACGGTGAGCGTTTCACTGTTGATGCATACGGCGGATAGAGGTAATCAGGTTGCGCGCCTGGCGCTGCTTTGCGGTAGGGAAGCAATTCAGACATCAACATTCCTTGTTTACGTTTCCCGACAGAGTTTGAAGTATCTCTTTTTGCATGGCGCGCGGCTCTGCACCTGCTTGTCGGTTTTATGTGACTACACGCGCTCGATAATTACAGCAATGCCCTGCCCCACACCAATACACATAGTACAGAGCGCGTAACGTCCGCCCGTGCGATGCAGCTGATACATCGCTGTCGTCACCAGCCGCGCACCACTCATGCCGAGCGGATGACCGAGAGCAATCGCGCCACCGTTCGGATTGACGCGCGGATCATTGTCAGCAATGCCCAGCTGACGCAAGACAGCCAAGCCCTGCGCAGCAAACGCCTCATTGAGCTCGATCACATCCATCTGATCCAGTGTCATTCCTGTCTGCGCCATGAGCTTTTGTACTGCAGGTACCGGACCTATACCCATCACGCGCGGCGCCACACCTGCGGTTGCCATCCCGATCACGCGTGCCTTGGGTGTCAATCCAAATCGTCGGGCACTGTCTTCATCGGCTAGCAGCAGCGCACACGCGCCATCGTTAACACCGGATGCATTGCCTGCCGTGACCGTTCCATCGGGACGTACCACGCCTTTGAGTTTGGCGAGCGCCTCGACACTGGTCGCACGCGGATGCTCATCGTGCATCACCGTGAGTGGATCTGCTTTTTTCTGAGGAATGACAACGGGGACAATTTCATCTGCGAGTACACCTGAGGCTTGGGCAGCAGCAGCCTTGCTTTGACTGGCGACGGCAAACAGGTCCTGATCGGCACGACTGATCTGGTAATCAGTGGCGACGTTCTCTGCTGTTTCTGGCATCGCATCGACACCGTACAAGGCCTTCATTTGCGGGTTAACAAAACGCCAGCCTATGGTGGTGTCAAAGATTTGTGCGTTGCGTGAAAACGCAGTATCGGCTTTACTCATGACAAAGGGTGCGCGCGTCATGGACTCAACACCGCCAGCAATCATCAGATGTGCGTCACCCGATTTGATTGCGCGAGCAGCAGTACCTAGTGCATCCATACCGGAGCCACAAAGACGATTGATCGTCGCCCCCGGCACATCGATAGGCAAACCAGCCAGAAGCGATGACATACGCGCCACATTGCGATTATCTTCACCGGCCTGATTCGCACAACCAAAAATCACTTCATCAACTGCGCTCCAGTCAACGGTAGGGTTACGCTCTTGCAGTGCGCGCAAAGGGATTGCGCCGAGGTCGTCAGCCCGAACATCTTTCAGTGCGCCGCCAAAACGGCCTATGGGCGTACGTATTCCATCGCAAATGAAGGCATGCTTCATGAATAAATCCCGAATTGAAGTGAAAGAAAATGAAAAGTTGAATGCGTTACATCATGCGGCCCGCAAAGGCACGCCGGTAATGCTCTGCAATTCATCCAGCGTAAGGCCCGGTGCCAAATCACGCACGATCAAGCCGTCATCAGTAATATCGATCACGGCCAGATCCGTGTAAATGCGGGACACGCAACCCACCCCCGTCAAGGGATAGGTGCAGCGATCCACGATTTTGCTTTCGCCTGATTTGGTTTGATGTTCCATCATGACGAATACACGCTTGGCGCCAGACGCCAGATCCATCGCGCCACCGACCGCCGGAATCGCATCGGGCGCACCCGTATGCCAGTTCGCAAGATCACCCGTTCGCGAGACCTGAAATGCGCCCAGTACGCAAATATCCAGATGACCGCCGCGCATCATTGCAAATGAATCAGCCTGATGAAAATACGCACCCCCTGTCAGCAAGGTGACCGGCTGCTTGCTGGCATTGATCAGATCGCCATCCTCCTCGCCGGGTGCGGGTGCAGGACCCATACCGAGTATGCCGTTCTCGCTATGCAGAAAAATATCTTTCGATGTCTCGAGATGGTTGGCGACTAAGGTCGGCAAACCAATGCCGAGATTAACGTAGCA
>CAMBJI010000035.1 GCA_945867725.1 Bordetella parapertussis | reverse complement strand
ACTCAGCTGCTCGGTAGCTTTCATCAGACCGATCTCAGCCGTCAGCGACGTACCGGCACGGCCGGCAAACAATAAAGCGGTGACAACCGGTCCCAGTTCACGAATCAGCGACAAGGCGACTAACAAACCCAGCGCCTGCTCGGAGCCGTATTTGTTAAGCGTGTAATAACCCTGCAAGCCCAGCACGAAACCAACAAACAAACCAGAAACCGCGATGATCACGAGCGAATAGTTACCGATGAAATGCACCTGATCGCTGACCAAGCGTGGTCTGCGCCACAACGAACCCGTCGCGACCAGCAGTCTAAAAAATGTGCGCGACAAAACACCCAATGCCTCAAGACCATGCCGAACACGGCTACCGATGCGGGCCAGTCCGTCCAGAATCATGACTGCCCTTCCACGCCAAGTTGCTCGGTGATCGAGCGCCCGGGGTAATGAAACGGTACCGGACCATCGGCTTCAGCATGAACGAATTGCTTCACGTAGGGATCATCCGAGTCCATCATCTGCGCCGGGCTGCCATGCGCGACAATCCGACCTTGCGAAAGGAAATACACGTAATCGGCAATCATGAAAGATTCATGCACATCATGAGAAACCAGAATAGTGGTCAATCCCAGTGCATCATTGAGCTTGCGTATCAGGTTAGCGATCACGCCCATGGAAATCGGATCAAGGCCGGCGAAGGGTTCGTCATACATGATCAGCTGTGGATCAAGTGCGACCGCCCTGGCCAGAGCCACACGTCTGGCCATGCCACCGGAGATCTCAGCGGGCTTGAGCGGCGCGGCATTCGAAAGACCGACTGCATGAAGCTTGAGCAGTACCAGGTCACGAATCATCTCTTCTGGCAGCGACGTATTTTCGCGCAAGGGAAAAGCCACATTGTCGAAGACTGAGAGATCAGTGAACAGCGCGCCATGCTGGAACAACATGCCCATGCGCCGACGCATGCGATACAGGCCATCGAGGCTGAGCGAAGAAACCTCCTGACCCTCGACGGTGACACTACCCGACTGTGCCCGCAACTGGCCGCCAATAAGCCGCAGTACCGTGGTCTTACCCGAGCCGGAACCACCCATGATCGCAATCACTTTCCCTCGAGGGAACTCCATGGTCAGACCGGACAAGATCAGCCGATCGCCGTAGCCGAAGTGCAGATCACGAATGTCGACGAGGTTGGGCACGTGTGAAGGAAATTAAGACGAGACGAAGATTGTAGTGCAAGCGGGACAATTTCCGGTCGCAATTCAACATTACTGAAGCATAACATTACAAAAAATAAATGCCCGCAAGCGGGCATTTATTGTGAGTAACCGTGAGGCTGGCTCAGCGCGGTAACACCGATGCACCCATCAGAAATTCATCAACAGCGCGCGCGCACTGCCGACCTTCGCGTATCGCCCACACGACTAGCGACTGACCGCGACGCATATCACCGGCCGCAAACACCTGAGGATCGGAGGTCTGATAGCAGCCTTCGCCATCAGTGGTGGCTTTGGCATTGCCTCGAGCATCCTTATCGATACCGAAGGCGCTGATGATCGTGCTCACGGGGGAAACGAAGCCCATAGCCAGCAGAACCAAATCGGCTTTGAGTTCGAACTCCGAGCCTGGTACTTCCTGCATCTTGCCGTCCTTCCACTCGACGCGAGCTGCGATCAGTTTTTCGACCTTGCCATTCTTGCCTTCGAGACGTTTGGTGGCCACAGCCCAATCACGTTCACAACCCTCTTCATGCGACGACGATGTGCGCAACTTGGTGGGCCAGTAAGGCCATACCATCGGCTTGTTTTCCACTTCGGGGGGGTTGCGGCAACAACTCGAATTGAATGACCGAGGCAGCGCCATGACGATTGGAGGTGCCCACACAATCTGAACCCGTATCGCCGCCGCCGATCACGATCACATGCTTGGCGGTGGCCATGAGCTGTTCCTTGAGCTTGTCTCCGGCGTTCACGCGATTTTGCTGCGGCAGAAATTCCATCGCATAGTGAACACCCTGTAGCTCACGCCCGGGCACCGGCAAATCGCGTGGGACTTCAGAGCCACCGGCGATGATGACGGCATCGAATTCTTTTTTCAGCTGCTCCGACGATACGGTTTCTTTGGCGAGATTCATGATCTCGGCCGGGAAGTCCTTGCCAACCAACACACCCGTGCGGAAGGTCACGCCCTCGGCCTGCATTTGCTCCACACGACGATCGATGTGTGATTTTTCCATCTTGAAGTCAGGAATACCGTAACGCAGAAGGCCACCAACGCGGTCGTTCTTTTCGAACACCGTGACTTCATGACCCACGCGCGCGAGTTGCTGCGCAACGGCCATGCCTGCAGGGCCTGAACCCACGACCGCTATTTTCTTGCCGGTTTTTACTGCAGCTGGCTGCGGTACAACCCAACCGTTTTCCCAGCCTTTGTCGATGATGAAGTGCTCGATCGACTTGATACCGACTGGAGCATCGTTGATCCCCAGCGTGCAGGCAGCTTCACAGGGCGCAGGACAGATCCGGCCGGTGAACTCGGGGAAGTTGTTGGTCGAGTGCAGCGTGTCGAGCGCCTCACGATAATTGCCGTGATAAACAAGATCATTCCAGTCAGGGATGATGTTGTTAACAGGGCAGCCGCTATTACAGAAAGGTATGCCGCAATCCATGCAACGCGCACCTTGCACCTTGGCATCAGCATCCGACAAATGGAGCATGAACTCCTTGTAATGCTTGGTACGCGTCTGCGGCGCTTCGCTAGCTTCTTGCAGTCGCTCATACTCCAAAAAACCGGTAACTTTTCCCATAACGTTCTCGCAATTCCTTGATTCAGTTGCCGGCGATGCGTAAAAATATCGCCGGTTTTTTCATTACATTCAGGCCGTCGCTTTTTCTTTGGCCTTGCCCAATTTCGCCGCAAACATTTCACCCAGTGCGCGCTTGTACTCGGTCGGGAAGACCTTCACAAACTTTGCACGGGCGGTGCTCCACTCATCGAGCAAGGTGCGAGCACGCGTGCTTCCGGTATGTTTGAAGTGACGCTCGATCAAGGCCTTGAGCATCACCTCATCAGTCTGACCTTCGCCATTGCGCGCAAGACTATGCCAGGCAGACTGCGCGATCGTGGATTCCTGCTCAGAGGCAGACAACACAGACTCAAGCGTGACCATCGCGGGATTACACTTCTGCGCAAAACTGCCGTCTTGGTCGTACACATAAGCGATGCCGCCGGACATACCCGCAGCAAAATTCCTTCCTGTTTCGCCAAGGACTACCACGGTGCCACCGGTCATGTATTCACATCCATGGTCACCGGTACCTTCGACGACAGTCACAGCGCCCGAGTTACGCACAGCAAAACGCTCGCCTGCGACACCATTAAAGAAAGCCTCGCCGGAAATCGCGCCGTACAAGACGGTATTACCAATGATGATGTTGTCGACCGCACGGCCACGGAATTCGGTATTGGGTCGCACAATGATGCGACCACCTGAAAGACCTTTGCCGACATAGTCATTACCTTCACCGACCAGATCTAGCGTAACGCCATGCGCAAGGAATGCACCACACGACTGACCGGCCGTGCCCTGCAGCTGAATATGAATGGTGTCATCCGGCAGACCCTCGTGGCCATATTTCTTGGCCACTTCACCAGAGAGCATTGCGCCGACCGTGCGATTGAGGTTTTTGACCGGCGAAATAAATGAAACTTTTTCTCCTCGCTCGATGGCCGGCTTAGCCTGTGCAATCAGCTTGTGATCAAGTGCCTTGTCCAAACCATGGTCCTGCGTCAGCACCTGATAACGCGGCGCATTGTCGGTCATCTCAGGCATATAGAAAATCTTGCTGAAGTCGAGACCTTTGGCCTTCCAGTGGCTGACTGCTCTTGATTTATCGAGCAGATCCGGACGCCCGATCAGCTCGTTGAAATTGCGGATGCCCAGCTGCGCCATAATCTGGCGTGCTTCTTCAGCGACGAAGAAGAAATAATTCACCACATGCTCAGGCTTGCCCTGGAACTTTGCACGTAAGACAGGATCTTGCGTTGCCACACCCACCGGGCAAGTATTCAGGTGGCATTTACGCATCATGATGCAGCCTTCCACCACCAGCGGCGCAGTCGCAAAACCAAACTCATCCGCACCGAGCAGCGCGCCGATCACCACATCGCGACCGGTCTTGACTTGACCATCGGTCTGAACACGAATACGGCTGCGCAATCCATTGAGCACCAAGGTCTGCTGCGTTTCTGCCAGACCCAGTTCCCACGGCGTGCCCGCATGCTTGATCGATGATAGAGGCGATGCACCCGTACCACCATCATGGCCGGCGATCACCACGTGATCAGCTTTGGCTTTTGCTACGCCAGCAGCGACTGTGCCGACGCCGACTTCCGAAACCAGCTTGACAGAAATAGCTGCAGACGGATTCACGTTCTTGAGATCGTGGATCAGCTGCGCAAGATCTTCGATCGAGTAAATATCGTGATGCGGTGGCGGAGAAATCAAGCCGACACCGGGTACCGAGAAGCGTAGTTTGGCGATGTACTCCGAGACCTTGTGTCCCGGCAGCTGGCCACCCTCACCAGGCTTTGCGCCTTGGGCCATCTTGATCTGAATCTGTTCGGCAGAGGTCAGATATTCGGTGGTCACACCAAAGCGACCTGAAGCGACCTGCTTGATCTTGGAGCGTAGCGAATCACCGTCGAGCAATGGCATATCCACCTCGACACGCTCTTCACCGATGATGGATGCGAGCGTATCGCCCTTTTTGATGGGAATGCCGCGTAGCTCATTGCGATAGCGGTTTTCATCCTCACCACCCTCACCGGTGTTGGATTTGCCGCCGATGCGGTTCATCGCAATCGCCAGTGTCGCGTGCGCTTCGGTGGAAATCGATCCGAGCGACATCGCGCCAGTAGCAAAACGCTTGACGATCTCACTCGCTGGCTCCACTTCATCAAGCGGAATCGCATTGGTCGGATCAATACGGAATTCAAACAAACCACGCAGGGTCATATGACGCTTGGACTGGTCATTGATGATCTGCGCGTATTCCTTGTAGGTGTTGAAATTATTGGCGCGCGTTGAGTGCTGTAACTTGGCAATTGCATCCGGCGTCCACATGTGCTCTTCGCCGCGCACGCGGAAGGCGTATTCGCCACCGGCGTCCAGCGCATTCGCCAGCACGGGATCGTTACCGAAAGCAAGCTGATGTAGTCGCAGCGCTTCTTCAGCAACTTCGAAAACGCCGATGCCCTCGACATTAGAGGCTGTACCTTTGAAATATTTTCCGACCAATGATTTATTGAGACCGATGGCCTCAAAAATCTGAGCACCGCAGTACGACATGTAAGTCGAAATGCCCATCTTCGAGAACACCTTCAGCAAACCTTTGCCTACGGCCTTCTGGAAGTTGTAGATGGCTTTTTCGGGAGACAGATCACCGGGCAAGCCCTTTGCCATCTCGACCAGCGTATCCATCGCGAGGTAAGGGTGAATCGCTTCGGCGCCGTAACCAGCCAGCAGCGCGAAGTGATGCGTCTCGCGCGCTGAACCCGTCTCTACAACTAAGCCGGTGGATGTACGCAAACCTTTGCTGACTAGATGCTGGTGAATGGCCGACGTTGCCAACAGTGCGGGGATAGCGACATTGTCGGCATCGAGCTTGCGATCGGAAATAATCAGAATGTTATGACCCGAACGCACTGCATCAACTGCCTGCGCGCACAGGGAAGCAAGACGCGCCTCGACGCCTTCCTTGCCCCAGGCTGCGGGATAGCAGATATCCAGTTCATACGACCGGAATTTGCCGCCGGTGTGATCGCTGATGTTGCGCAGGCGCGTGATGTCCTTGTAGTCAAGGATAGGCTGTGCTACCTCGAGACGCATCGGTGGGTTGATGTTGTTGGTGTCGAGAAGATTCGGCTTAGGCCCAATGAAGGACACCAGCGACATCACCATCGCTTCGCGAATCGGATCAATCGGCGGATTGGTCACCTGCGCGAACAACTGCTTAAAGTAGTTATATAGCGGCTTGTTTTTGTTGGACATCACCGCCAGTGGCGAGTCATTACCCATCGAGCCAGTCGCTTCTTCCGCCGTAACTGCCATCGGCGACATCAGGAATTTCAGATCTTCCTGCGTGTAGCCAAAAACTTGCTGACGATCCAGTAGACTAGTTTTGGTTTCGCGTGTTTCGGCCTCAACTTTTAGGTCGTCTAGCTTGATACGAACAGAATCAATCCACTGTTTATAAGGCTTCGCGTTGGCGAAGGTATCTTTGAGTTCTTTGTCATCGATGATGCGACCTGCATCAAGATCAATGAGGAACATTTTCCCTGGCTGCAGTCGCCACTTCTTGATGATCTTGGATTCAGGAATAGGCAGTACGCCGCTCTCGGAGGCCATCACAACCAGATCGTCATCGGTGACGATATAACGCGCCGGACGCAGACCGTTACGATCCAGCGTGCCGCCGATGTGACGTCCGTCAGTAAACGCCATTGCTGCCGGACCATCCCAAGGCTCCATCATCGCTGCATGATATTCATAGAATGCACGACGATTTTCATCCATCAGCGTGTGGTTTTCCCACGCTTCGGGAATCATCATCATCATCGCTTGCGCAATCGGGTAGCCGGCCATCACCAGCAACTCCAAGGCGTTGTCGAAGCAGGCGGTATCCGACTGTCCTTCATAGATCAGCGGGAACAGTTTTTGCAGGTCTTCATTGAGCACGGCGGATTTCATCACGCCTTCGCGTGCACGCATCCAGTTGAAGTTACCTTTAACGGTATTGATTTCGCCGTTGTGCGCCAGCAGACGATAGGGGTGAGCCAGTGGCCACTCTGGGAACGTATTGGTGGAGAAGCGCTGGTGCACGAGCGCGAGCGCCGATACACAGCGCGCGTCCTGCAGGTCTTTGTAATACACCCCGACCTGGTCAGCGAGCAGCAGACCTTTGTAGACCACGGTGCGCGCCGACATGGATGGCACGAAAAATTCCTTGCCGTGCAAAAGATTGAGCGCCTGAATCGCATGACCGGATGCTTTGCGAATCACATAAAGTTTTCGCTCCAATGCATCGGTGACCATGATGTCCTGGCCGCGACCAATAAAAATTTGTCGGATAACTGGTTCTTTTTCTGCCACGGTGGGTGACATCGGCATATCGCGGTTGACCGGCACTTCGCGCCAGCCAAGCACGACCTGACCTTCCGCGTGAACCGCGCGCTCGATTTCCTGTTCGCAGGCGATACGCGATGCATTTTCTTTGGGAAGGAAAACCATACCCACGCCGTATTCACCGGGGGGCGGCAGGCTGATGCCCTGCTTTGCCATTTCTTCGCGGTAATACTGGTCGGGTATCTGGATCAGAATGCCCGCGCCGTCGCCCATCAGCGGATCGGCGCCTACAGCGCCGCGGTGATCCAGATTTTTCAGGATCAGCAAGCCCTGCTCGACGATCGAATGGCTTTTTTGGCCTTTGATGTGGGCAATGAAACCAACGCCGCAGGCGTCGTGTTCGTTTGACGGATCGTATAAACCTTGGGCTTGCATCGCAGTACTCCACAGCCAATGAAAAGGGTTGACAAGGATAGTGCAATGCAATACGAACGGCAATCAATTTAATTAGGGTCGGATACTAATTAAATAGCACATCAAAATCACGCGGAATTAAATAGGGTCAGAGTATTGCTAGTGCGGTATTTGCCCGATATTGCAGCAAATCAACCCGCTTTTTCCGGCGTTTTAGCTCGTGCTCGAGGCGAAGATCGGGTGGAGCGCACTTTCGCCGCCAGCTTGACGGCCACCCCCTGGTCAGCCGCCGCCTTACGCGGACGACCGCGACTCACCGGCGCGAGGCGACGCGCCGTAAGCTTGGCGAGCCGCCGACAAAACTCTTCGGATCCCAAGGCCCAGGCTTTGCGGGTGGCCAACCAAATCTTCTCGCTCACCGCACTATCGACAGGCGATTTGCTGACTTGCTGATATGCGGCCTCGCGCTCGAATGGCGTATTGCCCAAAGCCCAGTACGCTGGATGATCCGAGAGCCAAGATTCTTTTTGATGCCCAGCGTGATGGGCATGGCTGGACCAGGGATACGCGACCGCCTCCGCCACAAGACCGGTAGTCACCGGCTGATACTCGATCAGGCACGCGCAGGGCACAAAATAGCCGACAGGATCGAGCACGGTCGCACGAAAACGACCCTCCCATAAACCACCAGTGCGGGCATAGCGCGCGTTGAAATAAGGGACATAAAGACGACCGAGCGACTGCATCATCTTGCTAAGACCGGTGTCATCAGCCGGCGTGGCGAGCAGCTGCAATCGGCTTGGCAGCACGACATAGGCATGGATAGCGACGCGAGACTGTCGGGCGGCCTCGCGCAACCAAGTCAGAAACGCCTGATAGTCGGCAGCATCACGCACGATCGGCTGGTCGTTGTGACCTTGCGCGATGACATGGTGCAGTTGGTTGGGTACGACGAGGCGTGGCAAGCGGGCCATGGGGGCCTCAGACTTGAGATTGTGCTGATCCGGTCACCGCGCCGCCATAGGCGTGCGCAGCGATCGCGCCGGATCGGGTATCAGAAAGGAATATCGTCATCCATGTCGGACAGATTGGGCGCCTGCTTCGCCGGCGCACGTGATGCCGGGGCTGAGTTGCGCGATGCAGGCGCGCCGCCACCAAAACTACCCTCATCCATCGCAGCACTGCCACCACCCATACCCTGACGACTTCCGAGCATTTGCATGGAGTCGGCAATAATTTCCGTCGTATATTTTTCGACACCATCTTTATCGGTCCACTTGCGTGTGCGCAGTTTGCCTTCGACATAAACTTGCGAACCTTTTTTCAGGTACTGACCCGCAATCTCGGCCAGTTTGCCAAAGAAGGCGATCCGATGCCATTCAGTTGCTTCTTTTTGTTCGCCTGAAGTCTTGTCTTTCCATTTATCCGTCGTGGCCACTGCAATATTGGTCATCGCATCACCGCTGGGCATATAACGAGTTTCGGGATCACGCCCCAGATTACCGACGATAGTGACTTTATTGACCGATGCCATAGACTTCTCCTGTCAGGAAAACGCGTAACAGAGTGGGAAACTCAGGTGGGAATCGCCTCGCGTCGCGTACGGCGAGCCAAGCTTTTCATGGAAGCCGCAATTATAAGCCAGCCGACTATCCGTTTGAAGATAGAAGAAGTGCGAGGCTGGCGCTACGAAAACTGCAGCCATCAACAGGTTACGAAAACCCGCTATAGTGGCAGGTTGATCCGCGCTCAATAAGTCGCGGTTTTTACAAAAAAGCACCAACTCGTTGTCCTCAAGGCCAAATCAGCGCATGGAAGAAATCCGCATTCGTGGTGCACGCACCCACAACCTGAAAAACATCAGTCTCGATCTGCCACGTAATAAGCTGATCGTCATCACCGGACTCTCGGGCTCAGGAAAATCATCGCTAGCCTTCGATACGCTGTATGCCGAAGGCCAGCGACGCTATGTCGAATCACTCTCGGCCTATGCGCGTCAGTTTCTGCAACTGATGGAAAAACCCGATGTGGACATGATCGAAGGCTTGTCCCCGGCGATATCGATAGAACAAAAAGCCACATCGCATAATCCGCGCTCCACCGTCGGCACCGTTACCGAAATTCATGATTACTTACGCCTGCTATATGCACGCGTGGGCACGCCACACTGCCCGGACCATCCAGAAAATCCGCTGGCAGCGCAATCGGTATCGCAGATGGTGGACACCGTGCTAGCCATGCCGGAAGACACCAAGCTGATGATTCTGGCGCCCGTCATCGCCAACCGCAAAGGTGAGCACAGCGACCTCTTTGAGCAAATGCAAGCGCAAGGCTTTGTACGCTTCCGCATACAAAGCGGTACGAGCAAGGCAAAGATCTATGAAGCCGACGATTTACCCAAACTGAAAAAAACGGAAAAGCACACCATTGACGTGGTCATTGATCGCGTCAAAGTGAAAATCGATATCAAGCAGCGACTGGCCGAAAGCTTTGAAACATCGCTGCGACTGGCAGAAGGTCGTGCGATTGCACTGGATATGGACAGTGGCCGCGAACAAGTTTTTTCGAATAAATTTGCTTGCCCGATTTGTGGCTACTCGCTGCAGGAATTAGAGCCGCGCCTGTTCTCCTTCAACAACCCCATGGGCGCCTGCCCGGAATGTGACGGCCTCGGACATATCGAATTTTTTGATCCGAAACGTATCGTCGCTTTTCCCAATCTGTCCCTGGCCTCGGGTGCCGTAAAAGGCTGGGACAGGCGCAATCAGTTTTACTTCCAGATGCTGTCATCGCTGGCCAAGCATTACAAATTTGATGTCGATGTACCTTTCGAAAATTTGCCTGAAAAATCACAGCAAGTCGTTTTGTACGGCTCAGGCAAGGAAAAAATTCCTTTTGCCTATGTCAACGAACGTGGCCGCACGGTCATCAAGGAACATACTTTCGAAGGTGTCGTGAACAACCTTGAGCGTCGCTATCGTGAAACGGATTCGATGGCCGTCAAGGAAGAGCTTTCCAAGTTCATCAATGAACAGCAATGTCCGGAATGCGAAGGTACACGCCTGCGTGTGGAAGCGCGTTTTGTCAAGGTCGGTACCGGCGCCCAGCAACGCGCTATTTACCAGGTTGCTGCGATGCCGCTGCGAGGCACACTGGAATTTTTCGAAACCTTGAAGCTCAAGGGTGCAAAAAAAGAAATCGCCGAACGCATCATTCGCGAAATCATCTCTCGATTAAAGTTCTTGAATAACGTGGGCTTGGAGTATCTGTCATTGGACCGCAGCGCAGATACGCTGTCGGGCGGCGAAGCACAGCGTATCCGACTGGCCTCGCAAATTGGCTCGGGCCTGACGGGCGTAATGTATGTGCTCGACGAACCGTCGATCGGTTTACATCAGCGCGATAACGATAGACTGATCGCGACGCTCAAGCACTTGCGCGATATCGGCAACACGGTGCTGGTGGTCGAGCATGATGAAGACGCGATTCGTTGCGCCGATCATGTGGTGGACATGGGCTTGGGTGCGGGCGTGCATGGTGGTGAAGTGATCGCCCATGGCTCGCTGGCCGACATCCTGAAAAATCGCGAATCGCTGACCGCGCAGTAT
>CAMBJI010000034.1 GCA_945867725.1 Bordetella parapertussis | reverse complement strand
TTTGTGGAGGAGACTATGAAACTACTGAAATCACTCATCGCCAGCGTCGTGCTGCTCGCGGCTACCAGCACAGCGATGGCACAGCAATTCATTCCGATGCTGTCTTACCGCGTGGGTCCTTATGCGGCTGGCGGCAGCGGGTTCTACGGCGGCATCATCGACTACATGACCCTGGTCAATATGCGCGACAACGGGATCAATGGCGTCAAGCTGACCTGGGAAGAGTGCGAGACTGAATACAACCCATCACGTGGTGTGGAATGTTACGAGCGCCTCAAGAGCAAGAACGGCGGTGCCTCGCTGGTGGAGCCGCTATCGACAGGCATTGCCTACGGCATCCTTGATCGCGTCGGTACCGACAAGATCCCGATGACAACACTAGGCTATGGTCGCTCTGATGCGGCAAATGGCAAGGTCTTCCCTTATGTCTTCCCGCTGATCACCAGCTACTGGAATCAGGCAGCGGCCATGGTGCATTACCTCGGCGACAAAATGGGTGGCTTGGATAAGCTCAAAGGCAAGAAAATCGTTCACCTGTATCTCGACTCCGCTTATGGCAAAGAGCCATTGCCAGTGCTGGAAGCAGAAGCGGCGAAATACGGCTTTGAACTGATCAAGATTCCAGTCCAGCCACCGGGCAATGATCAGCAGTCGCAGTGGCTGCAGATTCGTCAAGCACAACCCGACTTCGTGATCGTCTGGACCTATGGTGTGAGTAGCGCCGTAGCGCTGAAGACCGCGCAACGTAATGGCTTCCCGCGCGAAAAAATGCTGGGTGTCTGGTGGGCAGGTGCTGAAGAAGATGCGATACCGGCGGGTGATGCGGCCAAAGGCTTCACCACCATGAGTTTCACGACACCGGGTAACTATCCGCTGCTCGATGAGATTCGCAGTACGGTGTATGGCGCTGGTAAAGGTAATCTGGCCGAAAAAGATCGCATCGGCCACACGATGTATCTGCGCGGCGTTGTGGCGGGTGTGCTGATGGTAGAAGCGATGCGTAATGCGCAGGCTAAATTTGGCAAGGGCAAAGTGCTGACCGGTGAGCAGGTCCGCTGGGGCTTCGAGAATCTGAATGTGGATGCTGCACGTCAGAAAGCGCTTGGTGTGTCCGACCTCTTCCCGCCAGTAAAAACATCTTGCGATGATCATGAAGGCTCGGGTGCAACCAAGGTGCAGCAGTGGGATGGCAGTAAGTGGATCCCCTTGTCCAAGACCTGGATCACTGGCGACAAAGCCCTGGTACGCAGACTGCTCGAAGAAACATCGGCAGCCTACGCCAAGGAAAAAAATATCAAGGCAGCCTGCCTGAAATAATTGAGGCAGCAGCAGAAGCTTTTTAATTAAGACTCGACGTTGCGCATCGCAGGAATTCGGCATAAATCGGGGTCCTGCGTTTTTACAGTTCAACGGAATGGCCAACATGAATCAGAATCCGTCCATCCTGACTATCAATAACATCGAGGTCATTTATGACCATGTGATCCTTGTGCTCAAAGGCGTATCTTTGTCGGTGCCGCGCGGGAAAATCGTGGCGCTGATGGGCGCGAATGGCGCCGGCAAATCAACGACACTGAAATCTATCTCGACCTTGTTACGCGGCGAACGTGGTGACGTGACCAAGGGCAGTATTGAATTCAACGGTGAGCGTATCGATCAGCTGACACCCAATGAACTGGTCAAGCGCGGTCTGTCGCAGGTGATGGAAGGCCGGCACTGCTTTGGTCACCTGACGATAGAAGAGAATCTGCTGACCGGGGCTTATACGCGAAAGATTTCGCGCAGCGAATTGAAAAATGCGCTTGAGAAGGTCTATCACTACTTTCCACGACTAAAGCTGCGCCGCAGCTCGATGGCTGGATACACCTCTGGCGGTGAACAGCAGATGTGCGCGATTGGCCGTGCGCTGATGGCCAAGCCCTCGATGATTTTGCTGGATGAGCCCTCGATGGGACTCGCGCCACAAATCGTTGAAGAAATTTTCGGCATCGTGCAGGATCTCAATCAAACCGAGCAAGTTTCCTTCCTGCTGGCTGAACAGAACACCACCATTGCACTGCGCTATGCGGATTTTGGCTACATTCTGGAAAATGGTCGCGGGGTAATGGAAGGCGCTGCAGCCGATCTGGCTTCAAATGAAGACGTAAAAGAGTTTTATCTCGGCGTGTCCGGCGGTGATCGCAAGAGTTTCCGTGACATGAAATTTTATCGCCGCCGCAAACGCTGGCTGGCCTGATTCCCTTTTCTGGTACTTGCCATGACTGATTTCCATGACGCGCTCGAATCGCGCGATCCCCATGTCCGCGAAAAAGAACTCTTGGCTGCGTTACCTGCCCTGATACAGCGTGCGCAAAAAACATCCGGCTGGTCATCCATTCTTGCGGGCGTGAGCGCCCTTGATATCAGCTCCCGCGAGGCCTTGGCGCAATTGCCAGTGACGCGTAAATCTGAACTGAAAACACTACAAGGCAATTCACTACCTTTCGGTGGTCTCATCAATACATCGACCAGTGATTTGTCGCGCATCTTCATGTCGCCGGGCCCCATCTTCGATCCCGAAGGACGTGGCGTCGACTGGTGGCGCTTTGCGCGCCCTCTCCATGCCTTGGGCGTCAGGCGTGGTGATCTGATACAAAATTGTTTTGCTTACCATTTCACACCCGCCGGGCTGATGGTCGAAGGTGGCGCGATCAAGCTTGGCTGCCCGGTGATACCCGCCGGTACCGGACAAACTGAAATGCAGGTTCAGGCAATGAACTTGCTGCGGCCGCGCGTCTACACAGGCACGCCATCGTTCCTGAAGATCATCATCGAAAAAGCGCAGGAGATGGGTGAAGACATCAGCAGTGTTGAATATGCACTGGTGAGCGCAGAGGCATTACCACCCTCTCTGCGTCAATGGTTCAACGCGCATGGCGTACCCAATGTGCTGCAAACCTACGGATCGGCCGACATCGGCAATATCGCCTACGAAACCATGAGCGATGGACAGGTGCACCCCGGCATGGTGCTGGATGAAGCGCTGTTGCTGGAAATTGTACGGCCGGGCACGGGAGATCCGGTGCCAGTAGGTGAGGTCGGCGAAATCGTGATTACCTCATTCAATCCGGACTATCCGCTGATTCGCTTCGCGACCGGTGACATGTCCGCGGTCTTGCCAGAGACTTCACCTTGCGGCAGAACCAATACACGCATCAAGGGCTGGATGGGTCGCGCAGATCAGACCACCAAGGTGCGCGCGATGTTTGTACATCCCTCGCAAGTCGCCGAGATTGCGCGTCGTCACACCGCAATTCTCAAAGCTCGCCTGATCATCACCGGTGAAATGGCGAATGACCAGATGACCTTGCATTGCGAAGTCGCAGACCCCGCCGCACTCTCGGGAGACATTGAGGCGATCGCGGTCACCATACGCGACATTACCAAATTACGTGGCGAGGTCAGGCTGGTGGCTGCCGGAACACTACCCAACGACGGCAAGGTCATTGAGGATGCGCGCAGTTATCAGTAGGCCGCTGTACGAACGACGACCTTCCTATGCGATTGACTGCTGCTTTGCCTGCCGTGCTGCTGCCAACAGCGCAATCGCTTCTGCGTCGATGTCGATAATCTCGGTTGTTTTATGGCAAAAACCTTTGAACAGCTGACGATCGAATGCGTAGAGCATTGCGTCATTTGTTGATTCGCGCATGACTGTTGGCCGCAGATGGGGAACAAACACGTTGCCCATCAGAAATCGAATGATCACCGTGTTGCGCAGCCCCTGCAGTGCGCGACGATCCAAACCCTGCGCGACGCCGACTTCGAGTGCATTTTTAGTGAGCATCGCGCAAAAATCTCTGATGCCGCTGGGCAACCCACCTTCAAGATTTCCTTCGTCGAAAATCAAATCCGTCATGGCCTCAATGTAGGCTTGCATTCCCCGCTCGCTGTAGACATGATCGCAGGCCGCAACCAGCCGGCTCGTCCATGCCGTCACCATACCGTCGCTGATCAATTCCGTCGGCCAGGCTGAAGGCAGCGCACGAATATTTTTGGCGCTAAACGGGCTGGCGATGGCTTGGTCCAGCAGGTCTCGAGTGATGGATCCAGACCCATTTGCCGTGCCCTCACCCACGCCCAATAGCTCCGGCAAAGCGCGAGCGGCCAGTGCATCGAGTTTTTCTCCGTAAGGTGTCAATGATGAGACCTTGCACCTTGCCCCGGGCTCGGTGTTGATTCCGCTAGTTGATATCTGCACTTTTTGTCTTGATGACATCGTGGGTTTGTTTAAAGACGCCGATAAGCTCGTATCGTTTGCTGTGCGCTTATCGACCATGGATGTGCTGGGAGCCTGTGCCATCGGGATCGCTGATTTCAGCGTGATCTTGGTTGTGTTCATCAGGTGTCAAAAATAAATGTAAGCAGCATTGGGTTGATTATCCGGCCTCACCAAACGGCAACGAGCAGGAATGGTCAAGGTCGGTCACAAAACAGCGCCCGGAGTTCTCGAAAATAGCTATTTATTTGAGGGAATTTATCAAAAGAGGATTTTTCTGAGCTGTTCATCGCACCCGACCCGCGCTGCAGTTGCGACGCCTCAAGCCGTTTTCCTCGAGGGTACCAAACTGAACGCAGTCAATTTCCACTCATGCAGGGTCCAGCAAGTTTTGCTGGCAATTGAATACAAAGGAATTTCATGCACGCCCTGTTTACCCGTTCACGTCCATGCCCAACAAGCCGCCACCTCCGGATTACTCAACAAACCGTAGCCACCCCCAAGCGAGCACCACAGCTATTTCATCGCCAGCCCAAGGCGTCTTATTACTTTGATGCTGGCCGGCATACTTCATTGTCTTTCCGGCTTTTGCTGTCACAACTTAAAGAACATAAAGCGACCCCACAGCACCGCCGTACACGCAATTTCTTATGTCTGAGTATGGATAATCTGCTGGCATCGATCCGCCCAGGTATCGATGATGATGAGCAAAGTAAACAATATTTCAATGCGCTGCTGCGCATGCATTTGTCACACCTGACAGACGATGAGATAGGGCAACTTCACGAGACGCTCAAAGCGGCACAATTTGCCTGCAACGTCGTCGAAACTATTATTGATGATGAGGTATACCGCGATTATGGCTTTTCCAATGGACCACCACATTCGTTCAATCGCACGTTGATGCAAACAGAGGATTTTTTCAACCTTCTTGAAGATCTAAAAGATAGTGTCCCGCAATCCCGATGCATGTCTTTGCAATCTGACTTGCCAGAAGCCATCCGCAACGCCCTGCATGCGAGCTGTGCCGAGTGGAATGACTCGAATAAAACAATTGATGATTTGCATCACAGTATTTGCGTGCTCGCAAAGGCACTAGATTTGCCGATAGCCTCAAATGAAATCATCACGGGATCATTGGAGATAAAGTCAACGACAGTGACAGCCACCCAAAATGCTATCGTCATTCATAGCCGAATGGTCGACGCAGTGATGGCCGATGCGAAAGCTACGCTTTTCCCCGAATTGCTGCGCGATGTACTTGAACTGCTACTCACGCAAAAGCTGCTTGGCATTGCTGCACCTCCTGAAAAACTCACGCGCAGGCAGCGCCAGCAAGTGTCGGCTGCGATAGAGCAGATTTATGCCGAGGTTCCAACCCGCAGCACGCCGGATTTGAAGGCAAGGGCGCGTGAGCTTATGAAAGATTCGACTCATTTCGGCGAGGTACAGATTCAGCCGACCACCGGGGTCGCACTGGGTCATGCATGGATAGCGCCCTCCTTGTCGCTGGTGCCGGATATGCGAAAAAATCATGTCGATCTTGGTCATCGTTTCATGCATTCCGGCTTTCACCTTGGACCTGTCGACTCCCGGATCAGTGAATGGCCAGCGCACTTCATGACGGCAAAAGAAAGTGAGGAAACCTATCCCCGCCAACACGCCTGGACCTTGCGGATTCCGGTCGATGCGAGACGCCTTCAGGCAGCCGCGCAGGAAGTCAAACACGAGTGGGAGTCACAGGGTGTGCCGTATCGATTCATCGGTACCACGCCGGAGATGCAAGCCACGGGTTGTCGCGTGACTGTCTGGGAAGCGGTGCAACGCGGGATGACAGACAACGCGCTTACTCTGTTCCAGCATTACAACAGCGGGCTGCCCGATCCACAGTCGCCCACGGAGTTGTGGCAGCGGCTTGACGGACTGATGCGATGGATAGAAAGGCTGGCAGCGGAATAACACGCCCTACGGCGAAGCCTGCCGCGAGGCTTCAGGGCTTCGCCTATAATTGCTCGCATACAAAAAAAGCCTTCGGAGACCTACATGTCCTTGCCACCTGTCCTGCAAAATCTCAGCCTGCCTGTTATCGGTTCACCACTCTTTATTGCCAGCGGTCCGGAATTGGTAATCGAGCAATGCAAAGCGGGTATTGTGGGCTCCTTCCCAGCGCTGAACGCACGACCAGCAGAAATGCTCGATACGTGGCTGACGCAAATCAAAGAGGCCCTGGCAGCGCACAAAGCCGCACACCCGGATGCGATCATCGGGCCGATTGCCGTGAATCAGATCGTGCATCAGTCCAATGACCGCCTCGCGCATGATGTCGAGGTCTGCGTACGCCACAAAATTCCGGTCATCATTTCTTCGCTGCGCGCACCGCCTGCCGAAATGCTGGATGCCATTCACAGTTATGGCGGCATTGCTTTGCACGACATCATTTCAATACGGCATGCACAGAAGGCGCTTGAAGCTGGTGTCGATGGCTTAATTTTGGTCGCAGCCGGTGCCGGCGGTCACGCGGGTGGCTTGTCACCTTTTGCTTTGGTTGGCGAAATCCGCAAATTCTTCGATGGCCCGATTGCCTTGTCCGGCTCTATCACAACGGGCGATGCCATTCTTGCCTCTCAAGCCATGGGTGCAGATTTCGCCTACATCGGATCACGCTGGCTGGCGACGCAGGAAGCGAACACCACTGAAGACTATCGCCAGGCGATCGTCGAATCCAATGCGGCAGACATCGTGTACACGAACCTATTCACGGGCGTACACGGTAACTACCTGAAAAAATCCATCGTTAAAGCCGGACTCGATCCCGATAACCTGCCAGTCGCTGACAAAACAGCGATGAATTTCGCGAGCGATCTTGGCGCCAAAGCCTGGCGCGATATCTGGGGCGCAGGTCAAGGTGTGGGCTTGATGCATGATGTTCCGACGGTCGCCGAAGTGGTCTCACGTCTGAAACAAGAATATGTTGTGGCACGCGCACGGGTCGCAGCCACTCATTTCCCGAGGTAATCCCATGGCCAAGGCTTATGTCGTCGCTGAAATTACCGTGACTGATCCTCAGGCTTATGAGGAATATCGCAAGCTGGTAATGCCGACCGTGTTGGCTTTTGGCGGCCAGTTTCTGGTGCGGGGAGGTACACGCATCCAATGCGAAGGCTTGGATGATGCACATCATGATCAGATGCGCACCGTCATCCTGGAATTTCCATCGCTATCCAAAGCGCGTGAATGGTATGACTCTCCCGCTTATGCGGAAGCGAAAGCCCTGCGGCAAGCAGCATCGCAAGGTCGCTTGTTCATCGTTGAAGGCGCCTGAGTTTTCGTTCGGGCTTTTGCTTCAGTAGTATCGCGAGCAGACCGCATGCGTTCTGAAACCTTCGCTCCACCTTTCGTCGGGATGACAGTAAGAATTTTACGTTCGCCTCAATAACTACCGACATCCACGCAACACAACAACCGCTCAACCCGCCTTCGCCTCAACATCCACCAAATAGTTATCCTTCACATCCAGCGCCCCCGCGCGGCGCAGCTGTGTAATTGCCCAATGCGCGAGATGAATTTTTCCGAAATTCATATGCCGCTGATTAGCCGACTTCACCAAAGGAATCGAATTTAGCAGTTTGGGGACTTCAGAAAGCTTGATGCGCTGACGTTCCATGAGCAAGAACTTCAACAAGACCTTGATACCGTTTTGCGCGTTACGTAATGGATCGGCTTCGAGATAATCGATGCGTGAATGCGCCACTTCTATCGCCTGTTTCACATCAGTGAATGGCTTGCCGTGTCCAGGTATGACAAGTTTTACATCGAGTTCCTCAATCATCTGCAGCGTAGCGCGCGTTTCTCTGAAACCTGAGATTCCATCTAGCGCAGGAAAAACGACACCAAAACCCTTCTCCCAAAGGGCATCGGCTGAAATCAGTATGCCGTGCGCCTCGCAAAACAAGAGATACGAATAAGGATGATGGCCAGGTGCGCACAGCGCCGACCACGAAAGATCACCGAGAAGTATCTTGTCACCGGAATGAATACTGGCATCCGCACGAAAGCGCTCGCAACGCTGCCCCGTGGCCTCAAAGGTCAATTGCGATCGCTCCCAGTTCTGTACGCGATTGAATTCTGCTGCTGGAACGAAGGTGCGTACTGCCGGAAAATGAGTTTGCAAAACATGATTGCCGCCGCAATGATCGGAATGCAGATGCGTGTTGTAGATAGCATCCAGCGTCCGGCCTTTCAGCACATTACGCAGCAGAATCAGGGTTTGATTCTCATGGGTGCAATAGCCGGTATCAACGATGGCTGTTTTGTCCTTGCCAGTGAAGACAATATTATTGGACGAGAGCCAGCCACGCTCGAGTACCTGCATTGAGTCGGGGAGATTCATTTTTTCATCTCGTAAGCCAAGGATATTCTGGCGAACTCGGTCAACAAGGCTTCAGTGCCGCCGTTAAAGGTGTAAAAAGCGGTCCCGGTGCGCACAACCAGTCGG
This sequence comes from Bordetella parapertussis, assembly GCA_945867725.1. Lineage (GTDB taxonomy): Bacteria > Pseudomonadota > Gammaproteobacteria > Burkholderiales > Burkholderiaceae_D > Pernthalerella. The sequence goes on along the minus strand of CAMBJI010000034.1, from coordinate 2,570 downwards.
GGCGGTGACAGCCAGCCACCACGTGGAATACCGATCATTTTTGCACCCCGGATATCCGGCCAGAACACCTGACGATTAATCACCCAGGTTTGCTTGATGCCTTGATCGTCAATCGTAATGGTTGAGTGCAAAAACCCATAAAACGATATGAGCAGCAACGCCAGCGCGCCCAGCATCAGCAAGATCACGCCCCAACCATAGGCCTCCAGGGAAAACCGCATCGAGAAACTAATGCCGTAGGCAACTAATCCAACGGTAAATAGCGTTGCCAGCATTTTGAACCAGGGGCTATAAGCCGGGCCGGTCAAGGCGGCGGCTGGCTTGTAAAAACTCGGCTGCATGAAATGTCCTTTTAAGGAAGCCAACGAAGAAACGACAAAAATGGTGGGACATCAAAACCCGTAACACTTGTTTTGATGAAAACTATTATTTTGCCGTGCGCCGCTCGTTTATGGCCAGCCAGATCTGTCGTTTTTTTGGTTCTGGCGCGACACTCCAGTCAATGATTTCAGCGATCGTGCGCTGACAACCTTTACACCACCCTGTCGTCTCGTCCATCTGACAGATATTGATGCAGGGTGATGGCAGTGGGCCCGGATGTGCCAGAGGATCGAAGTTTTGCAGGTCCATGAAATCAGAATTTTCTTACGTGGAAACTGGGCATAAGGGGCATAAGGGGCATAGGGCTCATAAACCAGCCCGACGTTTTTTGTCATTTAAGCGCTCATGAAATTTTTCGGGGGTGATGATAGCGCGTTCATGCTCACCCTCACTGATCTTATCCAGACCATCCCAAGCCTCAACACGAAAGCGTATGCGCCGGCCTTCAACGGCAATAACCTCACCGCGTATGGTAAGCGTCATGCCGGGTGGCGTGGCAGCGAGATGGGAAAAGCTCACATGCGTGCCCAAACTCTGCTCGTTCGGCCAGTCCACGTAATCCATGATGCCCTGCGTACATGCCAACTCCATCAGGCCGACCATGTAACCCGTGGCCATCACCGCAGGCATATCCAACGCAAAAGGTGTTTGCGAACCAAACAGATGCGGCACCACCGAATGCTCGGGTACGGTCGTTTGCCATTCAAACTGTATGCCGGGCTGCAGCTTCGGGCTCATGATGCTGTCTCCTTGGATAGGTCATTAGCGCGCCGCGCAGCAATCGCGTTGCCCGCACGGCTAACGGCCTTGCGTCCGAGATAATGTGAAATGAACTGCCCCGCATCCACGACAGCATCCAGATCAATATCGGTTTTTATATTCAGACCCTGCAGCAAGTAGAGCACATCTTCAGTCGAGACATTGCCGGTAGCGCCTTTGGCATAAGGACAACCGCCCAGACCTGCGACCGAGGCATGATAAATACTCACGCCGACTTCGAGTGCCGCATAGATATTGGCCAGCGCCTGTCCATAGGTGTCATGAAAATGCCCGGCCAGCTGATGGATGGGAAATTCTTTTGCCACGCGCTCGAATACCTGCTGTACCCGAATCGCAGTACCCACACCAATCGTATCGGCCACATCAATTTCATCACAGCCCAGGTCCCGCAGGCGCATCGCCACATCAGCCACCGCATCTAATGCGACTTCACCCTGATACGGGCAGCCGAGTGCACAACTGATACTGCCACGCAGACGTAATCCCTGATCTTTGGTCGCCTGCGCAACTTCACGAAAGCGATCTATCGATTCTGCAATCGAACAATTGATATTTTTTTGCGAGAACGCTTCCGAGGCCGCACCGAAAATCACGATTTCATCCGCGCGCGCGGCCAACGCCGCTTCGAAGCCTTTCATGTTCGGGACCAGCGCAGAATAGATCCTGCCGGGCTTGCGTGCGATCTTCTCCATCACCTCGCCCGAGGTCGCCATTTGCGGTACCCATTTGGGCGAGACGAAAGAAGCAGCTTCGATGTTCACAAACCCCGCCGCCGTCAGTCGATCGACCAACTCGACCTTGATCGCTGCCGGAATAATGTCCTTCTCGTTTTGCAATCCATCGCGTGGCCCCACTTCCACCAGCTTGACGCTTTCAGGCAATGTACGCATCACACCTCCCCAACCGACAAGCTGAGTAACTGCGCACCTTCATCGACCTGATCGCCGACGGCATACAGCAACTCGCTCACCGTGCCATCGCTGGGCGCGTTGATGGTGTGCTCCATTTTCATCGCCTCCATGATGAGCAAGGGCGTGCCTTTGACAACACGCTCGCCCGCACTCACCAACAAGGCAATGATTTTGCCTGGCATGGGTGCGGTCAATCGGCCTTCATCCGCTTCACCCTCGCCGGCATGCGCAATCGGATCGCGCCACTGAATTTGCCAGTGATGGCCCGCATGAAACACATGAAAGATATCCTGCTGCCTGACCACATGCCCGTGCAACTGCAGACCATCCATGCGCACCTGCACAGCGGCTTGACTGACGCTGATATCTTGCAATGCGACTGCCGACTCACCCGCTGTCATCCACAGAGCATCACGACGATATGACAGCTGTATCGGCTGTTCGCCTGCTTCAGATGAAAAGGCAAGGCCGCGCTGATACGTGCCATTCATGCGCCAC
>CAMBJI010000033.1 GCA_945867725.1 Bordetella parapertussis | reverse complement strand
GCCTTTTTCAAGCGTAGCGGTACGGTACTGCGGCGCATCGGGTTTTTTGATGCCAAACCAATACCATGCCCCTGCACCGATCAGAACCACCAGCACTATCAACCCTATCCATCGTGCTTTCACCGAGATCTTCCCCACTGCTGTTGACGTAAGGGCTGGATTTTACTGGGATTAGATGACATCCACCTGAAATGTAACCAGAGGGACTGGCGCGCTGGCGCAGTCAATGGCTGATGAAAGAAAAAAACCCGCTTCCGGGACATCGGAAAGCGGGTTTTACAGATGACGCAAGGAAAATGACGGAAAGACTTACTGTTTACGCGGGGGCGTATCCCCCTCCTCTGAAGACGCCTGATTCGGGTCGGTGTTTGTCGTGGTGGTGGTGGTATTTGTCGTGGTAGTGGTGGTATTTGTCACATTATTTCCGGTCTGTCCCACGGATGTCGTCGATGAATCCGACTCATTTTGAGGCGCAGTTGCATTGCCGGTTGCCAACGCCGGAGCCGGTAACTTTCTAGCTGCCATAGCGTTCTTGAGTCTCTCCTCTAAATTTTTCAGATTATCCGGCGTGTCATCAAACAACGATTGATCACCCGTTTTTACGTTATCGAGCTGTAAAAGTCGATACTCTTGAAGAAAATTAAATGCAAATTTTTCTGGATTTCTTTGAAATGCTTTGTATTTATCTTGATCAATTTTCATCACATGATTTTTAAATTTTTCAGAAAAATCAGCACCAGCTTCTTTAAAGTTCAGATCTTTAAAAAATTTTCTAAGAACACGCTCGCGCTTTTTAAGTAGCTGTTGTTGACGCGCCCCACCTTCCTTCTCAAGTTTACTACTCGACTTGTTTTTTTCAATTAATGAATTCGATCTGAGAGAGTCAGCTGCAGAAATCTTATTATTTTCATCTTTATTATCATGATACGCCATTACATCATCATAAAATTTGTCAATTTTTGTAGTTAGATAATTAGTGATGACGGAGTTCATGACTGAAAATTCTTCATTTTTCAGACGATCTATTTTTACAAAATTATCTGACCAAACAGCAGGAAATGAACGCACAGCAACATACGCCGAAATAGCAGACATGCGTGCCCTGCGTAACAAAGCTGCATCAGTATTCTCGCTTTTTTCACCCCATTTGATTACATAAGCGTCAATTTCAAGAAGAAGTAATTTTATTGGGTCAGGCAGCCGTGAGCTTGCGAGCGCCATGTTGTCACCGAAAACTTGCTCGTAAAGAAAACTGATCTCGCCGTTAACCAATTTCTGAAATTCTTCGTGCTTACGTAACAATCCTCCGGTCAAGTTCAGTTTTTTGCCTAATGCGTCCCTCTCATTTGCGCAATTTTTATAAGCATTAAATGTTTTCCCCCTTAATTCTTCCATTTCTTTTGTCATGAAATGAGATTTTAGGTAGGGAAAGACCACTTGATCGACGATGTTGACATCTATTTTGTTTTGGGGATTACTAGGGTCTTCAAGACCTTTAACTTTCAAAGGGCCACGAAGAATTGTATGTATTTTACTGGCCGAAAAAGCTTTTCTCCCCCCCTGACTTTCCGCACAAATTATTAGTTCAGCGAGCTGAGCAGCGGTGTTTCTCTCCTCTTTTAGCGCTCGGTAGATCGTGGCTTTTGATTCGTTGGTTAAGTCACTTACCAGTACGTTATTTTCACCGCCAATATTCTTTTCTTGTTCCGGGCCGGAGACTGGAATTGTTGTTGTTGTTGGTGTTGTGGTTGTTGTCGTGGTGGTTGTCGAGCTGTTGTTGTATGCATTACCCGGGTGGTTTGATTGCGTCAAATAGCTGTTGGTCTGAAGCATTGACATCATCTTGCGAGCTTCAATTTCTTTTGAAATTTTTACTTGCTCTTGATTGCTTCTCTCTTCAATTTTTGAATATTGATCGGTAGTGCAATCCATCACGCTAGAAAGGAGTTTCTCAAATGGTTTCGATATTGTTTTGGTTAGTATATTTTCAAGCAAAACATAAGGATTATCGTTATCAAAAATTCTTTTTTCTGACTTTACCTCGTTAGTTGCAAGCATGACCGTTGCATAAGGGCCATAGATACCAAGATAATTAGCGAGTGCATACCGACGAACTTCCCGCAATTCAGTATCGCTGAGCTTTCCAGGACCATCAGGCGTTTGTTGATGCCAGCGCACGATTTCACGATCCAATTCAAGAATAAAATGGAGGAAGCGCGCCGGCAGAAGTGAAGTGCTTATACTTGACTCTGCCCCATTAATTTTTTCAGTTAAAGGCTTGGTAATACCTGAAAAATCATCTTTAAGCGAAATATGATTAAGCACTGAATCTAAATTTTTTTCGCTCGCGATCCAGACACTTTCGGCCTTTTCTTTTAATGATTTCGACTCAAAATTTCCGGTTTTTTTTTGGGTAGTATAGTTTTCTTGCATGTCCTGAACAATAGTAATCAGTCCAGGATTCAAAAAACATGAACGCATAAAAGGTTTTCTGTAGTTCTCCCCTACTGGCTTGCCTTGGTATGTAGGCGATCCAGACCGGCCCATTGTTTCCGCATTTGACTTAGTAAGATGAACTTTTCCTTCACCGCTTTCAGCCGCGATCACTATTCTCGCCAACTCCTGAGGATTAGATACAGGTTGATCTGGAGATTTTTTTAAAAGATCGATCATTGTCACTTTCTCGCGCGCGGTGGCAGTCGTAGTTCTAGTAGTCGTTCCTCCGCTTCTGGCTGTATTACTAATGCTGGAATTTGAATCCTCCGGTTTTCTATCCGTATTTCTAGGCGTTTCTTCCTTCGTTCCTCTAGGGCTTATCACCATTTCGCGTCGGTCAGACGTGGTGATACCAGCAAACTTTTTGCCAAAATTTTTCAGAAATTCTTTTGGGGCTTTGTTGTTCGTAGTTTTTTCTTTTTTATCCGGTTGCTGCTGACGAGGAGACTTAAGCGTATTGCTACCACTTTGGCCAGCATCATCTTTCGAAGAGCTGTCACCATCGTTTTCGAATTTCTGTGCCACTTGACTTGGTTTTGCACCTAAAAACGTTTTTTCGACGATGTTATTAGTCCCGGATCCTCCTTGTTTGTCGCCAAACAGTATATTTTCGAAGTTGTCGCCATAACCCACACCACCATCATTTGAGTCGCTTTTAACAGGCGCTTTTTCCTTTCTCTCTTTCGATTTCATCTGCGGCTCAGCTTTGTTTTTTTCTGAAGTGCCCTGACCGGCGTTCTTGCCTGATTGGCCAGTGGCGCCATCCTTTTTTTTGTCGACATCCTTGTTTTTATCGTCAGGCTGACCCTGACCATAATTAGGCAGATTACTTTGAGAGTCTCTTTTGGAAAGGCGATCTGTCATGAAAAATTCTCCATTCATCAATTTCTAGTGGCAGGTGGTAGGCAGGCTTTTGCAAACTCCGGGAATTCAATGGGTATTGCCCATTACCTTCGTTTTTAAAGAATTTACTTTTTAGCAATTACAGAACTGCCATTTTCGTAACTCCTCCGCGGCTCTGGTTCCGTGACTTAATGCATTTCTGTGTACCAAATCAGTGTTTAAACTTGACTGATAATTACCTGCCACCTATATTGCTGACTCGCTAGTTAGTAATTTTTCCGCTCATGCCTGCTCTGGAACCCAAAACCAAACCCCGCTGGGAACGCCGCAAGGATGCTCGTCCGCAAGAGTTGCTGGCGGCTGCTCTGGATTTGTTTGTGGAGCGGGGTTATGCGGCCGCCCGACTGGATGACGTGGCCGCGCGCGCAGGCGTCTCCAAAGGGACGCTCTATCTGTATTTCGAAAACAAGGAAGAACTATTCAAGGCCGTGGTTCGGGAGAACCTGGTGTCAGCGCTGGCTGAAGCGGAAGACTATATAGAACGCTCGACCGGCAGCAGCCGGGATCTGCTGCGCGCCTTTATCTTGAACTGGTGGGACCGCGTCGGGCAGACCAAGCTTTCTGGGATTTCGAAGCTGATGATGGCCGAATCAGGCAATTTCCCCGACGTTGCGCGCTTTTACCATGAAGAAGTGATCTCCCGGTGTAATGCGCTACTTGTGGGTATTCTAGAGCGCGGTATTGCCCGCGGAGAATTCAGAGCCGTCGATACCGTGAATGCCAACCTCGTCATCGTGGCACCACTGGTGATGTTAATGATGTGGAAACATTCTTTTCACTCCTGTAGGCTGGAGCCGATATCGGCCAAGGATTATTTGGATTGTTATATTGATCTGCTAATTAATGGTCTCCAAGCCAAGGTGCCTGAGGCGAATGGCCCTCAGGCACTGCACGAACCGCCGTCGAATCATCACTAAAAGCTATGTCAAAAAAACTTGTTCGCTTGCTTGTTCTGCTTATCGTGCTGATCGTCGCGGGTGGCGTGATCTGGAGCCTGATGCAGCGCCCTTCTGCACCGGCAAAACCAGCAGCACCGGTGGCGGCAGTACCGCCGACCCTTGAATTTCTGCCAAAGGAAGTCGTGACCGCGGCTCCAGTGGAGATTCGACAAACGCTCTCATTATCAGGATCGTTGCGCGCGGTCGACATGGCCACGGTCAAAGCGCGCGTGGCGGCTGATGTTCGACAGGTACTGGTGCGCGAAGGCGAGTCTGTGCGCGCGGGACAAATCGTGGTGGTGACCGATGGCACCGAATATGAAGCGCGCGTTGCTCAGGCGCGCGGCAATCTGGATGCGGCGCGCGCCCAGCTTGAGATTGCTACCAAGACGCGCGATAACAATCGCGTCTTGGTGGAAAAGGGATTCATCTCACGCAATGCCTTTGACAATGCAGCCAGTCAGTACGCAGCAGCCGAAGCCAACGTGGCGGCGGCACGCGGCGCGATAAACATTGTCCAGAAATCACTGAATGACACCGTGATCCGCACGCCGATTTCAGGTCTGGTGGCGGCACGCTACGTACAGCCAGGAGAAAAAGTCTCGCCGGACAATAAGCTGCTCGATATCGTTAATCTGCAAAAAATGGAACTGGAAGCAGCGGTACCTACCAGCGACATTGCACAGATTGTCATTGGTCAGCCGGTCAGTTTGCATATCGAAGGCTTGCCAGAAATTTTCGAAGGCAAAGTGGCTCGTATCAATCCCTCTACCCAAACCGGCTCACGCTCGGTGCTGGTGTATGTGCAAGTCGCCAATCCGAAAAATGTGCTTCGCGTTGGTATGTTCGCCGAGGCGCAACTGGTACTCCGTGCAAAACAAGGTGTGCTGGCTTTGCCGCAAAGTGCGGTGCGCAAGGATAGTCAGGGTGCGTTTGTTTACACCATCACCAATGGCCAGCTGAGCAAGACGGCAGTGACGGTCGGCATTGATGGCCGCAGCGGCGAGGACTATCTCACTGATATCGTTTCAGGTCTGGATTTTGGTGCGCAAGTGGTGCGCACCGATATGGGCAACCTGCAAACTGGCACGCGCGTTCGAGTGGCTGCGCCAGCCAAGGCTCGCTAGAAAAGACAGGGACCGGCGCCATGTGGTTTACACGAATAAGTATCGGCACTCCGGTTTTAGCCACCATGATGATGGTGGCGTTTGTCGTGCTGGGGCTTTTCTCTTATAAGCGACTGCGCGTGGATCAGTTCCCTGATGTGACCTTTCCTATCGTGGTCGTACAGACGGAATATCCGGGCGCGGCACCTGAAACGGTCGAGACCGACATCACTCGCAAGATCGAAGAAACTGTCAACACTATTAACGGCATCAACAGCCTGACCTCACGCTCTTACGAGGGCCAGTCAATCGTCATCATTGAGTTCTCGCTCATGATCGACCCAGCACAGGCGGCACAGGATGTGCGTGAAAAAGTCGCGCTGATCAAATCGATTTTCCGCAAAGAAGTGAAGGAACCGCGCGTCACACGCTACGACCCGGCAGACCGTCCGATTTTCTCGGTCGCCGTGACCAATGACGCGAACAAAGGCAAGTACAGCATGCGCGAGCTGACCACGATTGCAGATCAGCTGATTAAAAAACGTCTGGAAAATGTACGCGGTGTGGGTTCAGTCACGCTAGTCGGCGGCGTCAAGCGTGAGATACAGATTCAGGTCAAACCTGCGGACATGGAAGCACTCGGCATCAGCATGGATCAAGTGCTCAATGCTCTGCGCAACGAAAATCAGGAACTGCCCACGGGTAGTGTGCGCGCAACCGCCAACGAACAAGTGGTGCAGGTGCAAGGCCGGATTAAACGACCCGAAGATTTCGAGCGGATCGTGGTCGCGCAGCGCGGTGGTCATTCAGTCTTACTGGGACAAGTCGCTCTCGTGATCGACAGTCAGCAGGAGCAGGAAAATCTGGCGCTCTTTAATGGTCAACGCACGCTGGCGCTCGATATCCTCAAGGCGCAAGGTCAGAATACGATTGATGTGGCCGATGGTCTGAAAAAAGTAATCACCGATCTTCAGCCCACGCTCAATGCGCTGCACCCGGGTGTAAAACTCGATGTGATCAAAGATGGTTCGCGGCAGATTCGTGTTGGCGTCGAGAACGTGCGTCGCACGTTGATCGAAGGCGCGCTGCTGACTATCCTGATTGTCTTTCTGTTCCTGAACTCATGGCGCTCGACAGTGATTACCGGTTTGACGCTGCCGGTCTCGCTGATCGGTACTTTTTTGTTCATGGATATGTTTGGCTTCACGATTAACACGATCACGTTGATGGCTTTGTCGCTCTGCGTGGGTCTGTTGATTGATGATGCGATTGTCGTACGTGAAAACATCGTTCGTCATGCCGGCATGCGCGTCAATGGTCGCTATAAAAATCCACGCACGGCAGCCCTTGAGGGTACCCAAGAAATCGGACTAGCTGTGCTGGCGACGACTTTTTCGATTGTGGCGGTGTTTCTTCCGGTGGGATTCATGGGCGGCATCATCGGTCGCTTCTTTCATCAGTTCGGCATCACGGTGGCAGCAGCAGTACTGATTTCGATGTTTGTGTCGTTTACGTTGGATCCGATGCTCTCATCTATTTGGCATGATCCGGCGGTCCACGGTCAGGGTCCCCGTCGCGGCTGGTATGCGCATACGATCGGCCGGGTGCTCGAACAATTCGATCGCTTTGTACAGTGGCTATCAAAAATCTATCAGGTCACCTTGCGCTGGTCGCTGCGCCACCGCGTAGCAACGCTGGTACTCGCGCTGGTCACTTTTGTCGCTGGCCTGCTGCTACCCGCTGCGGGTCTGGTGGGTACCGAGTTCGTGCCGCAGGCTGATTACTCCGAGACGGGCGTTATTTTTTACACGCCGGTGGGATCGTCACTGGAATTTACCGAAAGCAAAGCCAGACAGGTTGAGCAAGCGCTGAATTCCTTGCCCGAGGTGCGTGATCTGTACACGACGATCAATACGGGCACAGCGCAAGGAAAAAATTATGCGACCGTGTACGCACGACTGGTGCCGCGCAGCGAAAGAAAGCGCAGCACAAAAGAACTCAGCCAGCCACTGCGGGAACAGCTGGCGCGCATTCCGGGCATTACGATCACGCATATCGGCGCGCTGGATGGCGTGGGCGGCGATAACAAACAAATTCGTTTTTCTATTTTGGGCCCCGATCTCAAGCAACTCGGCAAGCTGGCCGAAGAAGCTACCGCACGCGTGCGCGCCATACCCGGCGTTGTGGATCTGGATTCGAGTCTTAAACCAAACAAACCCACCATTCAGGTTGAGCCTTTCCGTGAGGTCGCCGCGGATCTGGGTATCGGCGTGGCACAGATAGGCAATACCTTGCGACCGCTGTTGGCCGGCGAAGCAGTGACCGGTTGGCGTGCGCCGAATGATGAAACTTACGATGTCACGGTGCGACTTGCACCCTCGGACCGCAATAACATCGCTGATCTTTCAAGGCTTAATCTGGCCAGCAGTCAGATGAATGCAGATGGTTCGCCGCGAATGGTGCCTTTGCGTCAGGTGGCCAGCATCGTGCCTGCTAATGGTGCCAACCAGATCAATCGGCGCGACCTGAATCGTGAAGTTGAAATCTCTGCGAACGTGCTGGGGCGCTCGGCTGGACAAGCCGGCGTCGATATCAAACTGGTGCTTGAATCAATGAGCTGGCAACCCGGTTATCGCTATCAGATCGGCGGCGCAGCCAAAAACATGCAGGAGTCGTTTGGTTACGCGCTGTCGGCTTTACTGCTGGCGATCATTTTCATTTACATGATTCTCGCGTCGCAATTTGCCAGTTTCCTGCAACCGATTGCGATCATGTCGGCACTGCCGCTGACGCTGATCGGTGTTTTCCTGTCGCTGATGTTGTTCCGCTCAACGCTGAATCTGTTCTCGATTATTGGCTTCGTGATGCTAATGGGACTGGTCACCAAGAATGCGATTTTGCTGGTGGACTTTGCCAATCAGGCGCGCAAGGCGGGTATGGAACGTAGCGAGGCTCTGCTCGAGGCAGCGCATGTGCGACTGCGACCCATTCTGATGACGACGCTGGCGATGGTGTTTGGCATGGTGCCGCTGGCGCTGGGTATGGCCGAAGGTTCCGAGCAGCGCGCGCCCATGGGTCAGGCTGTTATTGGCGGCATCATCACCTCCTCGATCCTGACGCTGGTGGTGGTGCCCGTTATCTACACCTGGATGGATGACTTGGCTCAATGGGGACGCCGCCGTTTCGGCTCGGCTCAGTCTGCGGACGAGGCAGGCGACCTCCCGGAATAACGCAAGCTTTTGATAAAATTTACTTCTTTTTGGCGCAGGAGTTTTCCCAGATGAATCTCGAACAAGCACGACGGAATATGATTGAACAGCAGATCCGCACCTGGGATGTGCTGGATCTCAATATTCTGCAAACACTGGTGGCTGTGCGACGCGAGGCTTTTGTGCCAACGGCTTATCAGGCGCTTGCCTTCGTCGATACCGAGATCCCACTGCCACAAGGCGAAAACATGCTCTCGCCGAAACTGGAGGCACGTCTGCTGCAGGAAGCTGCCGTGCAGTCACATGAGTCCGTATTGGAAATCGGAGCGGGGTCGGGTTACATGGCGGCGCTGCTCGCGCATCATGCAAACAAGGTGGTAACGGTCGAGATCGTGCCCGAGTTGAAAGCGCTCGCGGAAAAAAATCTGGCTGATTACGGTATCGGTAATGTCACCGTGATGCTTGGCGATGGCGCGCGCGGTTGGAGTGGCAGTGGATCGCAGGCGTTTGATGTCATCATGATCTCAGGCTCATTGCCCACCATGCCCGACGCCTTTCTTCAGCAACTGAGTGTAGGCGGACGCATTCTGGCGGTCATCGGTGAAGCACCTGTGATGTCGGCCTGCATGATTACGCGCGTATCCGACGGTGCCTGGGATACGGTCAAACTGTTTGAAACCAGCGTCAAAGCCCTGCGCAATGTCGAGAAGCCCTCGGCATTTCGTTTCTGAAGCGGATCACGGCATGGAACACATTTCTGCTCCCGAGCTTGCCGTATGGCTATCGGATTCAACGCGCCCCCAACCTATGTTGCTTGATGTGCGCGAGCCTTGGGAGTATGAGACTTGCCGCATTGATGGCTCGGTCCTGATGCCCATGAATAGTGTACCGGCGAGACAAGAAGAATTGGACCCGGAAACGCCGGTCGTCTGTATCTGCCATCATGGCGCACGCAGCATGCAGGTCGGCGCATTTCTGGAGCGCGCCGGCTTTACGAGCGTCACCAATCTGACTGGCGGTGTCCATGGTTGGGCGGTGCAAGTCGATGGCAGCATGCCGACTTATTGAGACTAAAGAATGAACACCACTGGAAAAAAAATGCGTAAAACACCACTCGCTGTTCTGATAGCTTCAGCACTATTGTCGCTGGATGCGACAGCCCTGGATCTGATGAGCGCCTATCGCGATGCTCAAGCTTACGACAGTCAGTTTTCCAGTGCGCGCGCGGCCCGCGAGGCTAATTCGGAAAAATCGGTGCAGGGACGTGCGGGCTTGTTACCCACGGCGAACATCACCGGATCAGCAAACAAAGTCTCCGGCGAATCCACCCTCAATCCCAACATTAACTATTCGGCTAACGCCTATCAACTTCTGCTGCGGCAGCCTCTTTATAACCGCGCCAACGCCGATCTCTACGAGCAAAGCAAGCTGCAAGTGGCCGTGAGTGAAGTGCAGTTCGATCAGGCGAAAAGCGATCTGATGGTGCGTTTGGCTCAGGCGTATTTCGATGTGCTGGCCGCACAGGACACGATTGCGTTTATTCAAGCGCAGCGAGTCGCCATTGCGGAACAACTCGCTTCCGCGAAGCGTAATTTCGAAGTGGGCACGGCAACCATCACCGACACGCATGAAGCACAGGCACGTTTCGATCTGTCGAATGCGCAAGAAATCGCGGCCACTAACGATCTCGAAGTCAAACGCAATGCCTTTGCTCAGATTACCGGCAAAATTCCCCCTTCCCTGGCCAGTCTGAAACCCGGTGTGAAACTGAGTCCGCCCGAACCCGTCAGCATGGATCCGTGGGTGCAAAGCGCTGAATCCGGCAATTTCGGTGTCGTCGCCCAGGGACTGCTGGCAGAGATAGCGAAACTGGATATCAGTCGCAATCGGGCTGGTCACCTGCCAACGGTCGATGCGGTCGCCAGTTACGGCAGCAATACGAGCTTCTTCACGACGGCGATTACAACGACAACGACCAACATCGGCGTACAGCTGGCTATTCCGCTGTTCAGCGGCTACGCCACCAGCAGCAAAATTCGCGAAGCCATTTCACTGGAAGACAAGGCGCGTGCGGACCTCAATACCGCCCGCCGTAACGCAGCGCAAAGCACGCGCACTGCATTTTTGGGTGTGCTGAGCGGCTTATCACAAACACGCGCATTGGAAGCCGCCGAAGTCTCCAGTAAATCGGCACTCGATGCCAACCGTTTGGGCTACGAAGTTGGCGTGCGCATAAATATTGATGTGCTCAACGCGCAGCAACAGCTGTACTCGACCCGACGCGATCTGGCTAAAGCGCGCTATGACACGCTCATGAATAGTCTGAAACTCAAGGCTGCAGCAGGCAGTCTGAGTGAAGCCGATCTGGCGCAGTTCAACGAGTTGTTCGAAACAAGACAACCGTAATGCCAGGCTGATTTATCCAAGCCGCTCGCTTTCGCGCGCGAAAAGATAAATTCGAACAGGTTTAGTCTTGTTTATTTTGCATTTAACGAAAACCGAAGAGCTTCTTAATTAAAAGAAAAATGTACCATTCACCCGCAGGGGTGACTCCGGTCTTATTGTGTCAGGCGGTATTCGTTGTTCTGCAGGCCGCGACATCCTGCGCTCCGATTCTCATCAGGCTTTGATCGTTACTCGTTTTTATTTGTTTTTTATCTGTTCGGTGACAGCAGGTCACGCGAGCAGCTTCTTTTATATGTGGCGGAATTTCATGAATAACAAGACCCTATCCAGCAGACTAATCATCTCCGGCTTACTGCTGGCACTGCTCGCCGCTTGCGGCGACAAAAAAGAGGCGCCCAAAGCCGGACCCGCCGGCGCTCCGCCACCGATGATGGTATCCGTCATCACGGTGGCACCGGAAAACATTTCCAATGTCAACGAACTGCCCGGCCGGGTGGAAGCTACACGAACGGCTGAAGTTCGTGCGCGCGTGGGTGGCATCGTACAAAAGCGTGTGTTCAACGAAGGCAGCGATGTAC
>CAMBJI010000032.1 GCA_945867725.1 Bordetella parapertussis | reverse complement strand
CTCAGGCCGGTGCCTTGATCGACGGTGCTGTAACGCAGCTCTGCTTCGCCGGTGGCGCGGGGCTCGAGTACGGTAGGAATACGGCCATTGACGATATTGACCAGCCCACCAATGGCTCCCGATCCGTACAGTAAGGCTGCGGGACCACGCAAAATTTCGATCTGCGTTGCACTCATCATCCCGCTGCCGACTGCATGGTCATTGGAGATTGCCGACAGGTCGCCAGTGCTCATGCCGTTTTCCAGGACCTTTACGCGCGGCCCGTCCAGTCCACGAATAATCGGGCGCGACGCGCCCGTGCTGAATCCCGAAGCGTTTACGCCCAGCTCACTGCCCAAGGTGTCGCCAAGCGAGCTACCGAGCTTGTTGCGTAATTCGTTGCCCGATAGCACTTTGGCTGGCGCCAGAATCATCGCATTTTCATTGGCACCAAACGGATCGGCAGTGACGATCATGGGTGCGAGGCTTTTGGTTTGTTCCTGACTGTGCGCTGTGACCGCAATACCTGCAATTGCACAGGCGATCGCGTGCGCCAGAAAATTCTTGCGTAAGTTCATGTATTTCTCCACCGATGAATGAAGCACGCACCGCAGCGAATCGTCGCTGGCGGTGGTCCTGATGCGGGGTTCAGGCTGTCAGTGGAGGTGCGCGGGAGGAAAAATGGGCAAAAAAGGCCGGCGCATGGCCGGTGTAGGTCAGTGGCGCAGGGGCAACTGAGGGCGCGGGTGCGACAAAGAGTGTGATTGCACGGGAGTGCAGACCTGCGCCCAAGGTAGCTGCATCAAAAGCGGCACAGGCGCTGGCCGCCTTCTGGTGATCGGCGACGCCAGCTTTTGATATCTCGACAGTGGTCGCGTCATTCCGGCTGTGCGCATGGGCAATCGCGTGTGCATAGCCTAGCCACTGCGTCAGCAGCAGGCTCAGCATCAGAACCATGCTCAGAAAGGCAGCAGGGCGATGCATTTTTCGGCGAGTTAGCACGGTTGATGACATGTATCTGGCGGATTGAATGACAAAAAAACAAACATATAATCGGCGGATACTACAACAAATCCCAGACGGTTGTCACCGAAGGCAATGCCGCTCAGTGGCGATAGCGAGAATTACTGGCTATATATCAGTGCTGAGCAGAGGTGGCCCGGCTGGAATCAGCCGGGCGCATCGTGCAGTCGACGAATCAGTCGCCGTACAGCTTTTGCTTGAGCTCGCGCCGCTGCTGGGCTTCCAGCGACAGGGTTGCGGTAGGACGTGCCAGTAATCGTGGAATCCCGATGGGCTCGCCAGTTTCCTCGCACCAGCCATAGTCGGTGGAATCAATCGATGCCAGCGATTGCTGAATTTTCTTCAGCAGCTTGCGCTCGCGATCGCGGGTCCGAAGCTCAAGGGCGTGCTCTTCTTCAATGGTGGCGCGATCCGCGGGATCCGGCACCAGCACGGTTTCGCGCAAATGCTCGGTGGTCTCGCCGGCATTTTTCAGCAAATCCTTTTCCAGTTGCTGGAGGCGCACCTTGAAAAAAGCGAGCTGCGCAGGATTCATGTAATCCTTCTCGCCCATTGCGAGCAATTGCTCTTCGGTGAGATGAGCACCGTCGATGCCGGCGGTTTTAGGGGTTTTTGTATTGGTTGCCACGTCAGTTGCTCTCGTTGCTGCGAATCTGTGAATTGTACCCATTGTCGGCGCAGCGAAATTGTGGCTGCGCAGAGACTGTGGGCCGTGGTTCCGGGTTGTCGCTATCAAACCTTGAACCCTGACTCGTTAGCTACCTAACGATATGGGTTCTCTAGCTCCACCCGGCTGAAACCGGCGGCTATTTTAATCGTATTGCCCGGCTACGGGACAGGCTTTGCACGATTTTTAAGAGATTTAATATTGATCGCTGCGTCAGCCGGGGTGAAACCTTACCAACTTTATACCAGACATTGGTCCAGACCCTCGATAAAGATACCTTTCGGCAAGTTTTGTCCGATAAAAACGATTTTGCTACCTCGCGTCTCGGTCTCCGCCCACTGCCCGCCCAAATCACTGCCCATGGTCTGATGCACGCCTTGAAAGATCACTTTGCGGGAAGCGCCTTCCATCCACAGCACCCCTTTGTAGCGCAGCATGCGCGGACCATAGACTTTGATCAGGCTGCCGAGAAATTCTTCAAGACGGGCCGGATCGAACGCGCGATCGCTGCGAAAGACAAACGCTGCAATATCATCCGTGTGGCTGCCGCCGTGATGATGCGCATGATCATGGTCGTGGTGATCGCAGTGATCATTGCAGTGATGTTCATGATCGTGCTCATGCGATTCCGCTTTCAAAAAATCCGGATCGATGTCCAGGCGCTCATTGAGATTGAAACCACGAATATCGAAAATTTCCGAGATCGCTACCTTGCCGAAATCTGCGTGTAATAAAGGTGCGCGTGGATTCATGCGCTTGAGGCGCGTTTCTAGCGCCATGATTTGATCGGGCGTGACCAGATCCGTTTTTGAAATCAGCATGCGATCTGCAAAGCCCGCCTGTCGCTGTGCTTCTTCATAGGTGTCGAGCTGGTGCATCGCATGGCTGGCATCGACCACTGTGATGACGCCATCAAGCAGATAGTCGGTTGCGATTTCTTCATCCATGAAAAAAGTCTGCGCGACTGGACCCGGGTTCGCCAAGCCCGTGGTCTCGATTACGACGCGGTCGAATTGCAATGCGCCCTCTCTGCGTTTGCGTGCCAGTTCGCCCAAAGCAGTAATTAGATCGCCGCGCACGGTGCAGCAGACGCAGCCGTTGTTCATTTCGACGATTTGTTCATTGCTGTCACGGACAAGAATTTCATTGTCGATGTTTTCTTCGCCGAATTCGTTTTCAATCACGGCGATTTTATAGCCATGTTGTTCATGCAAAATGCGGTTGAGTAGCGTGGTTTTACCGGAACCCAAAAAGCCGGTGAGAATCGTAGCGGGAATGAGAGACATGATCTGCTTATTTTTCCTGAGGTATTAGTTGTGACATGAAACCAGAGCGTTAACAGTTCGCGATTTTATTTCTGTTTTTTAGCACGCGGATGGGCGGCATCATAGACCTGCGCCAGTCGCTGAAAATCCAGTGAAGTGTATACCTGTGTCGACGCAATCGACGAATGCCCCAGCATTTCCTGCACTGCACGCAGGTCGCCCGAGGATTGCAGCACATGCGATGCAAACGAATGTCTTAGTACATGCGGATGGACATCGGCCGGTATGCCCAGCGATTGCGCCAGCGCTTTGATACGTGTCTGCACAACGCGTGGCGTGACGCGCCGACCGCGCGCCGTGATGAATAACGCATGAGGATCGACAGGGCTTGTTGGCTTGGCGATCGTATCGCGCACGACCAGCCATTGCCGTAGCGCGGCGATAGCGGCTGCGCCGACGGGCACGCTACGGCGTTTGTTGCCCTTGCCGGTCACGGTGACTTCAGCCGCATCGAAGTCGATCCAGCCTGCCGACACATGCGCGGGTGTTTTCACGTACTGCTTGTCCAGCGAGGTCAGTTCGGACACGCGCAGGCCACTGGAGTACAGCAACTCGAACATAGCCTGATTGCATAAACGAGTGAGCGGATCCTCTTCGGTACTGCCTGGCCCAGATTGTGCCGATACCAGCCGCACGGCATCGTCTACCCCCAGCGCCTTGGGCAGAGTCTTCGCACGCTTCGGTGCTTTCACGCCGTCGGTTGGATTGGCGCGCAAGGTCTGGTGCTGAGCCAGCCATTGATAAAAACCGCGCCACGCAGAGAGTTTGCGCGCAATCGAACTGCCTGTGAGGCCACGTGCATGTAGCTGACTTGCAAAGCGGCGGATATCGACCTGAGTGAGTGCCGGTAATGCGGTACTTGATTTTTCTGCCGCTAGGCTTTGCAGTTGATGGAGATCGCGACGATAACTGTCCAGCGTGTGGTCAGAGAGTTTGCGCTGGGTCTGCAAATACTGCAGGTAGGCTGCGATCTGTTCCGTGTCGCCCTTGGTGCTCACGGAATCAGTCAACCAGTCCTTCCAGCACCGCGCTTGCTGTTTCTCCGATGCGTGACAGCACATCGGTGGCCATGTCGCTGCTGAATCGTTGCGCATCAGGCGATGCCAGCACCAGTAAACCGATGCTTTGCTCGCTGTCGGGTTTGCGCAATGGAATGAGCGCTGCGGATTGCATCGCAGCGGCATTGGCCAGCCAGGTAAGGCCCGGCTTGCCACTCGCTGCGCCGCAATACGGTGCCTTGAGCTGATCGGCAAATGCGCGCGCATCGCCTGCATCAGTACAGTGGTCCCATAGACGCAGAGTAGCCTCAGGCAGATCGAAGGCATCTTTCAGTGTTTTCGCAACCGCCTCGCCCAGATCATTGGCGTCTTGAGAGCGCCACAGCTGCAAGGTCCATTGATGGAAGTTGGCGATAATGGCGTCATTATCTTGCGCGATACGCATTAGATTGGCGAGCTTCAACTCGAGCTGACGGATTTTTTCTCGCAACACTTCAACCTGGCGATCCTGCAGCGATATCGTGCGACCACCGAGAGCCGAGCTCAGCTTCAGGCTAGCCGTAAGCTCGGGGTTGTCTTCAAAAAATTCCGGATGCTCTGCGAGGTAGTCGGCAACCGCTTGAGCGTCTGTGTGTTCAGTCATGAGTTTGGCAAGTGTTCAATAATGAAAACGGCATTGATGCATGATCAGATCGTCACCCAGCGTTTCGAGTACCAGCCGGTGCTCGGGCGCGATTTTGAACGACATCAGAGAAACAAGTCCGAATTCTAGCTGGGTATGGCCCAAGTCTGGCAGTTTCTCGCCGGCCACCAGCCGATCTAGCAGTTTTTCCACGCGTGCGGCCACGGCCGGCTGAGACTGGCGCCAGTAATCCAGATCCTCGCGCGCATGGGGTGTCAGCCACAGAGTCATTTTGTTTCGTGTCGGGAGAGATGCTCGGCGCGCAGTTGTTGCAGGCTTTGTTGCAGGCGCTCTTCATTGAGCGAGGTCGCCAGCAGATGTGCCGTCTCCTGCAAAGCGCGCCAGCCAGCTTCGGTGACGAGTATCAGGTTTTGGCCCGAATCACGGGCGATCAGAACTTCTTCGACTTCTGCCATGTTCAGAATGTCATCGAGTCGGTTACGAAACTTTTCAAGAGTAAAGGCTTGCATGATGGCGGTGCGAAAAATGGCGTGATGATCTGCTAACCGGATTGCAGGGAATGGCTACATTTTACCCGCGTCGTCGTATGGCAAGTGCTTTCAGGAAAGACGGCCAAAAAAAAGGGTACCCGAAGGCACCCAAGGTATTACAGAGGAGATTACTTTCGCAGAAGAAGATCTGCAGGCCGGCTGACAGCCTTATCCATTGCCCGTCATCTGACATAGATGACGGGCAACGAATTCTTTGCGGGCATCAAGCCCGAACTGATCAGAACGTGTGGCGAACACCCAGGTTGACTGCCCTGTCGCCTGTGCCGGTTTCGGAGTTGTTGCCGACCGTGTAGGGCGCGCCATTTTTGTTATTGATACTGGCCCATGCTGCGTAAAGATTGGTACGTTTTGAAAGGGCGTAGGTATAACCGAGACCTAACTGGTTGGCGTCCAAGTTCGCAGTCGAGCGACCGTTCTTGTTGATGTAGGAAGCAATAAATGTGTGATTGCCGAAGGGGACGCTAACGCCGATTAGTAAATCTCTGCTTTTTCCGCGACCACTAATTTGCACGTTGTTATCCGAATACGCGGCAAACACTTTCGCGACTTCGAATTTGTAGTTGGCGGCCAGTATGGTGCTGGTGTCATCCAGATTACTTATCGTTGTTGCAGTTGCTGGAGCTTCGTTAGCGCGATGGTAGGCGAGTCGCACATTCAATGTGCCGTCGGTGAAACCGATGGAGCCACCGATATTTCTGCCGGATCTGTCGTTACCCGCTGTGTTTTCCCCGAAGCCATAAGCCACTTCACCCGACACGCCTGAGAAAGTAGGCGACGCATACTTTACTGCGTTATCCATCCGAATGCCGCTACTAGGGATCAGATTTTGCGCGTTGCCGGCAAGACCACTGGCGAAGGGGTCAGCTACCGCATTAAGGGCCAGGAAGAAAGGTGTGTATTGGCGACCCAGCGTCAGCGTACCAGCATCGCTTTGAAGGCCAACAAAGCTTTGGCGGGCGAAAGCGAGATTTCCTTGATTGAAACCACCTTTGTCTGCAGCGATACCGGTTTCAAGTACAAACAATGCTTTCATATTGTTGCCGAGGTCTTCGGTACCTTTAAAGCCTAGACGGGTACCGGACTGCGCGCCGCTGGTCAGCTTTTGAATAGAGGCAGTTCCGCTTTCACTAACGAAGCCCATATCCACAATCCCGTAAGTCGTCAGCGACTGGGCGTTTGCAGAGCCTGCAAATGCGCTTGCACAGGCCAGCGCTATGAGTGACTTTTTCATTTTTCCATCCCCAAATATTCAGTTGTGTCGAGTTTTGAAAATCCGAGCGAGTCGGATGAAGGGACATTAATTTCTAAAATAGAAACAACACGAAGTTTGGCCACCGGCGGTTTTCAAACTCCGGCAAAACCCACCTAATTACTCAACACTGTTGTTTTATTCGCACGAGTTGCCGTTGACGCCACCTCACTGAACGGCGCAAAGTTAAGTTTTTGTTTTGATAACTTTGTGAGAGCGGATTTCAGGCTTGTGAGGCCCCTAGCCTGTTGCACAAGCGCCACTAAGAACGCGTGTTTCACCTGCGAATGCGGGTGATGTGGCATTCAAACGGCAGAAATCCGCCGATCCAGACTGACGGGATTTATGGCTAATCGAGAGGAATTACTGATCATTCGTTCTGCGCGCTCTGGGCAGGCGACTGCGCAATTGGCGCTGGGCAAGCGTTATTTGTTCGGGGGGTCAGGTTTGCCGCAGAGTTATACGACTGCCCTGCATTGGCTGGAAAAAGCGGCGGAGCAAAATATGGCGGATGCCTGGTTCTTGATCGGGGAGCATTTGCCTTTCGAGATCGCGCAGCAGTCGTCTGATCCGCTGGGCGTGGCGGTCTGGTACGAGCGGGCCTTCGAAGGCGGCATGGCCAAAGCCGGGCTCATCCTCGCCATGCTGGTGTTTGCTTCGTGGTCGAGAGCGGATCAGTTGCTGCGCCAGAAAGCCATGCGCGCGTTGCAGGCCGCCGCCGAATCGGGACTGGCAGAAGCGCAATGGCTACTCGCGCAGCAGCTTGGTATTGCCGATGTGGTCGCGCACCCGAAACCCGCAGAGCTTTCGCCCGCTGCAAAGACGCGTCGCAGCGCGGCGATTGAATGGTCATCGCGAGCAGCCAGAGGCGGCATCATGCCGGCGCAACGCGCTGTCGCCGATTTCTTCTGGGGCATAGGCGATTATCTGAAGTTTCTGTTCTGGTCTTTGCCCATCGCCCAATCTATCGAACGGCGCGCTGGTACCGGCGCGCGTCGTTGCCAAGTTGAGAGTTCTTCTCTAGATTTGCTCAGGCGATGTGCAGCCGCCCTGCTGCTTACCAAAGATCCGAACAGTCAACTCATCGAGCGCTATCTGAAGCTGGCGGCTGAAGGTGGGGACAGCGCAGCCCAGCTATCGTATGGTTTGTGGGTTGCGCGCATGGATGAGATTGGTCTTCGCCTACCATCCGTACCTGGCGTTGCCCACTACAAGAAAGCGATACGCTGGTTATCGCTGGCCGCTGATCAGGGTGTTGCGGCCGCCTGGTATGCGATGTCGCGCATTTACCTGAAGCCCGAGTTTTCCCGTCGCAGCATTACCGAAGCGCGTCGTTATCTCGAGATGGCCGCAGTGACAGGACATGTGCGTGCGCAACTCGAATTGGGCTTGGTTGCATGGCGTTCGCGCAAAGTGGAAAAGGGCTCTGATATTCGTTCGGTCTACTGGTTGCAAAAGGCCGCAGGTCAGGGCAACCGCGAGGCGAAATCGCTGCTGGAACGTATCGCACCACCGGCAGGTAAAGCGGAATGGGCGCATGCCGCGCGTGCCGTATTCAGTCGCGACACGAGCAATCAGTATCCGTTTCTGGCGGCGCGCATCGAGCTGGGCTATTGGTTTGGTCTGACGCGCGCCGAGGCCCTGCTGATCGATATTGAATCTGCTGATCATGGGCATTGTCTCGAGATTGATATTCGAGAGCAGCATCCGCGCAGCCGTCGTCGGCTGGTGCAGATCGTCACAGGGGATCAGCGCGCTGCGTTAGATCGAGTGGCTCGCATGTTCGATGCGGTTGAAGCGAAAGGCGTCGCCGGCCAGGAAGGTAATTACCGCCAACGCTTGTATCGCTTCCGCAGCCTGATGACAGAGTGTCGTTATCAACGCGGCGCTAGTTCTACGATCTGATCTTGATTACTCGGGCTAATGTGCGCCCACGACTAGATGTCGATCGTGCCTTCAAAGACGCTGACTGCCGGCCCGGTCAGCGTCACGGAAGTCTGCCCGCCATCCCAGGCAATCGATAACTCGCCTCCCCGTGTGGTGACAGCGACTGGACTATCCAGCAATCCAAGCTGAATGCCTGCGACCACGGCAGCGCAGGCGCCCGTACCGCAGGCAAGCGTTTCGCCCGCGCCTCTTTCGAAGACGCGCAAACGAATATGCTGTCTGTCCACTACTTGCATGAAACCGGCGTTTACCCTGCGCGGAAAGCAGGCATGGTTTTCAATTAGAGGACCTTCTTCCGACACCGGCGCGGTATCAACATCATCGACCAGTTGCACTGCATGCGGATTACCCATCGAGAGCACGACAAATTCCCGCGCGTCTGCCCCGACAGAGATATTCCAGAGTGTGGCAGCACTATGCTGTTTGCTGGCCAGGCCAGCAGGATCGAACGGTACGCGTTCCGGATCAAATATCGGTGCGCCCATGTCGACTGAAATTCGACCGTCATCCTCCAGCCGTGGTCGGATCACGCCTGACATAGTCTCCACGAGAATCTCGCGATGCTCGGTCAGGCCTTTTTCAACAACAAATTTTACAAACGCCCGCGCACCGTTCCCGCATTGCTCGACCTCGCTGCCGTCGGCATTGAATATCCGGTAGCGAAAATCAACGCCCGGCATTGTGGGTTTTTCAACAATCAGTATCTGGTCTGCGCCAATACCAAAGCGTCGGTTAGCGATATCGCGCCATTGATCGCTGGTGAGATTAACCGTTTGGTTGATCGCATCGATCACCACGAAATCATTGCCAGCACCGTGCATTTTTGTGAATCTGAGTGTCATGCATCTTCTCTTTTCATCAATCAGCGGAAGTATCGTACACGCCTGCCATGCCTTCGGGCCGTGTTTTGAATCGTTTATGTGACCAGAAGTATTCCGAAGGCGCTTCCAGTACGCGTGCCTCGATAAATGCATTCATGCGTGCCGTAGCAGCATTAATATCTGTGCCCGGATAGTCATCCCACGGGGGATAGAAAATCACTTGCCAGCCCCCGTACTTCGGCAGAAATCGCGTGACCACTGGAATCACCTGACCATCGGTTGCCATGGTCAATCTTGCAGGTGCTGTCAATGTCGCGGCCGGCACACCAAAAAAAGGTGCGAAGACAGACTCGCGACGACCGAAATCCATATCGGGCAGCATCAGAAACGGACGACCGTCACGCATCGCGCGAATGATGGGTTTGATACCTGCGGCGCGCGCGATCAGGTTGCGTTCATCCGGTGTGAACCGGAGCCGTCCTTTGCGCAGCGCCTCATTGAAGACGCGATTGCGCTGTGGCGTATACATCGAGCATGCCGGCCCTGCCATCGTGATGGCGACGCCCGCGACTTCAAGGCAAACGAAATGCGGACACAAAAAAATCGTCGGCCGCGCCGCCGCAATCGCTGTGGGTACGGCCGGCACAATCTGTATCAATTTTTTCAGTCGCTCCGGCGATGCCCACCACAGAATCCCGCGCTCAAGTACGCTACGAGCATATCCTTGGAAATGAGCACGTGCAATCTTTACACGCGCCTGATCGTCGAGATCTGGAAGACAGAGCTGAAGATTGATCAGCGCAATATGACGCCGATGGCGCAGTAGTACAAACAACAAGCTACCGACACCTTTGCCGATACGACCCAGTATCGGTAGCGGCAGCCAGTGCAACAGCCACATCAGCACCAGCATCGCCCTCAAGCGGCTTCTCCGGCAAGCGATGATGACAAGGGCTCGCCCTTGTAGCGGTTGTAGCTCCAGAAGTACTGTGATGGGCAGCGCGCGATCAGTTGTTCCATCGCAGCGTTGATGATGTGTGCCTGCTGCTCGGGCGTGCCTGCCAGCCGTTCATCAAAACGCACAAAATGAACCGCAAAGCCTCTGCCGAAGGATAGTCGTTCTGCGTAGGCCAGCACTATTTGTGCATTGCTCATCTGATGCAATTTTGCCGGCAGCGTCATCGTATATGCAGGTCGGCCGAAGAATGTGGTCCAGATACCATCGCCGGCGCTCGGCACCTGATCCGGCAGCAGTCCGATCGCGCCGCCAGTGCGCAGCGTCTTGAGCAGCTTTCGCACGCCTGATAAGTTGGTAGGTGCCAGCGAGAGACCTTCGCGCGCACGCGCCTGCTCAAATAGAGGTTTGAGCGATGCCCGACGTGGTGGGCGGTATAGCGCGGTGAATGGGGCTCGATTGGCAATGACCTGCGCCACGATTTCGAAGCAACCAAGATGCGGTGTCAGAATGATCATGCCCTGACTGGCATCGAGCGCTGATTGTGCAGTCGACCAGTCATGCAATACAGCGCTTTTCAGCACGCGCGCCGGGTTTGCGCACCAGATGAAAGGCAGCTCGAATACACTTTTTCCTGCTTCGGCAATGGCAGATAACAGCAGATGCGGATAGCCGGCATGCGCGAGATTTTCACGCAAGCGGCGTCGGTAAGACGGCGAGAGTGCATAAACTACCCAGCCTGCGAGCGCACCCAGCCCATGCAAAATAGGCAGCGGCAGCAGAGAAAGTACTTGAAACAGACGGAGCAGCATTGGGAGGCGACGCGGAGATTTTGCTGAATTGAGGCAAGTTGCGTAAAATAGCACGAAGTCGTACCCGCCGAGTTAATAGACAACTTGCGAGGCGGTTTAAAAATTTCGCTAAAGCGTCGCAGGTTCACCTGGTTGACCGCGACACTATGTTCAATGTTTTTCAGGGAGCTTGCATGCCAAACGATTACCTTTTCACGTCCGAGTCTGTATCAGAAGGCCATCCGGACAAAGTATCCGATCAGATTTCCGACGCGATTCTCGATGCGATTCTCGAGCAGGATCCACGCGCTCGCGTCGCTGCCGAAACGCTTTGCAATACCGGTTTGGTGGTACTGGCCGGTGAAATCACCACGAGCGCCAACGTCGACTACATCAAGGTCGCGCGCGACACACTCAAATCCATCGGCTACGACAACACCGATTTCGGCATCGACTACAAAGGCTGCGCCGTCATGGTCTGCTACGACAAGCAGTCACCGGATATCGCGCAGGGTGTTGATGAAGGCAAGGGAATGGACCTCGATCAGGGCGCGGGTGACCAGGGCCTTATGTTCGGTTATGCGTGCGACGAAACGCCTGAGTTGATGCCCGCTGCTATTTATTACGCGCACCGCATCGTCGAGCGCCAATCGCAGTTACGCAAGGATGGTCGTCTGCCTTGGCTGCGTCCGGATGCGAAATCGCAGGTCACGCTGAAATATGTCAATGGCAAGCCGGTCGCCATCGACACGATCGTCCTCTCAACC
>CAMBJI010000031.1 GCA_945867725.1 Bordetella parapertussis | reverse complement strand
CATCCCTTGCGAAGTATCTCGTTTCATCAAGGAGATGCGTCTGGACGAGGGTGATGCCCTGCCCGCCGAACACGAGGTGATGACACCCCAGGACAGGTTGGCGGGTCTCAAAGCCTTGTTGCAAAAGCCCAGAGCGGCCTGATTTCGTGCCCGATCGTGGCAAATCAGGGGGTGGCTTTCGCAATCCCCACAATCTTCCCGTTAAAGTCTGCGTGCAATGCGCGCGACCATTTACTTGGCGCAAAAAGTGGGCGTCAAGTTGGCCTGAGGTCAGATATTGTTCCGATGCCTGCCGCAAACTGGCGCCCCGAGCCACCAAGCCAAGCACATGATTCAATGATGCTGAACGCAGACCCGAAAAGTTGGTATCGATACCGTCGGCGTGGCATAAAATTCTCCCGTCAATTCTCCCATCAATTTTTCGTGCAACCCCTGACAGTCAAACCAATGAAAGTATGACCATGGAACTGGATGAACGACTAGTAAACCTTGAGATCAAGCTCGCCAGTCAGGATGATCTTCTCGATACCCTGAATCAGACGGTCTATCGTCAACAGAAAAAGATCGATGAACTTGATGCGCTATGCGCAGCGCTCGCACGTCGCATGACTGAATTACCCACACAGGCAAGCGGCTCGCTACCGCATGACAAACCACCGCATTACTGATCTGATGATGAACGAAAAAATTCTCGCGTCATTGCGCGCCGAACTCAATGAGCAAACAGCGCAAATGCACTGGAGTGAACTGGAACGTTATTTCGCAGGCGGCACCCTGCTCAGTGTCGCGCCCGAACTTGATCTCATTGATGTGGGCGCACGTATCGCGGCTGATGACAAGGCGAGCGTGCAGGACTGGATGAAGGCCGAACGCTTGCATCGGGTGAGTGATGCGCAAGCTATGCAGTGGCTGGCTCAAGATGCATTGTTATGGACGGTAGTGGTCAAGCCTTGGATACTCGTGCAGCATGCACGTCGCGAACCGCCGAATGCTGCCCATTGATGCGTGAATACCCAAAAATGCGAGTGAGCCCATGAGCATCAGCTGGTTCTTCACGAATTTGCTGGCAGCTTTTTTATTGCCGCCATTGTCGTTGGTGATTCTGGGTGGCCTGGGCTGGTGGCTGTCAAAGCGTTTTCGATTTACGGGAAGCGCGATCATCATTACTTCAGTCGCGCTGCTGCTGGCCCTGTCCACCGGTGCCGGGTCACGTTTGCTAGTGGCGCCGTTAGAAAACCGTTCACTGCCGGTACCGAACCCCAAGATGGTCGATGCAAAGGCGATCGTGATTCTTGGTGGTGGCCGTTCGTTTGCTGCGCCCGAGGATGGCAATCGGGATCAGCCCAGCACACAGACACTTGCGCGGTTACGTCATGGAGCGCGCCTTCACCGCCTGACGGGC
Source organism: Bordetella parapertussis (assembly GCA_945867725.1). Lineage (GTDB taxonomy): Bacteria > Pseudomonadota > Gammaproteobacteria > Burkholderiales > Burkholderiaceae_D > Pernthalerella. The sequence goes on along the minus strand of CAMBJI010000031.1, from coordinate 10,539 downwards.
TTACCCGTGCTCGTGAGTGGTGGCGCACCTGACCGGGGTGGAGAGAGTGAGGCAGCCGTGATGGCGAGGGTCTTGCGCGAAGATTTCCATGCGCCGGTGCGCTGGATTGAAGACACCTCCGAGAACACGGCGCAAAATGCTGCGCATGCTGCGACGATGTTGCGAGAGGCGCGTATTGATCGCGTATTGCTCGTCACTGATGCGATGCATATGTCGCGTGCGATGCAAATATTTTCAAAAACCGGGCTGGTCGTAATCCCTTCGGCGACAGATTGTCGGTCTCGTAAGCCCTTATCTGCAGCCGATTTCATTCCTTCTGCAGGGTCGCTTCAAAGCAGCCATTACGCATTGCACGAATGGATAGGGATGCTCTGGTATCGACTCAGACACTAAGCAGGTCATGGTATTTTTTTTAGAGAAGAATCGTGGCGGCGATCCACAAACAAAAATCCCGGCATGCGCATCGCAAGCCGGGATTTTTTGTCAGAACAAACGACGCCTTATTTTGCGGCGGGTTCCTTGAATTTTGCACCACTCGCGTTGGCCATATGTACCACGGCACGTGCGACTTCAAGGTCATCGAGATCAGGATTGCCGCCTTTGGCAGGCATGGCGCGAATGCCCTTGATTGCGTGCGACACCAGTGTGTCGTAGCCTTGTCCAATGCGCTTGGACCACGCGCCGCCATCACCCATTTTTGGTGCGCCGGCAGCACCACTGCCATGACAAGCAACGCACGCAGCGTTATAAACTTCAGCGCCTGCCTTTAGCTGACGGGGCGCGCTTGCATCGACCAGCGTATAATCTTCATCAGCGATTGGCTTCAAACGTGCCGCGATCGCTTCCGGTGATTGTCCATTGGAGCCCGCACCGACTTTGGGTGCGCTGCCGACGTATTGCACCAGCAATACGATGACAATAATAGGGATCACAAAGCCGGCCACTAAGGCGGCGATTAATTGCTTTGGTGTTTTGATTACGGATTCGTGTTCGTCGTGCGCGTCGCTCATGATGTCCTCGGGGTATATTCAGCCGGCTGCACGGTCGTCTTGTAACGTGTGACCAGGCGGCTTGGCTAGCTAAGAATAACAAGCCGCCGATTATAGACGAAGCGCCACAATTTGACCCTGCGCGTCCTGTCGCTTCGTGGACTGCCTGACCGAAACCCGGTATCCTTGCCGCTCTTCCGTAGTACCCAAACCGCGCGGCTGTAGCTCAGTGGATAGAGTATTGGCCTCCGAAGCCAAGGGTCGCTGGTTCGATTCCAGCCAGCCGCGCCAGCCGTCACAGCCCTCCCCAGACAGATCATTTACAACCCATTCCGGCTACACCGTGCACCCTGGGGTCGAATGGGATGGGCCCAGCTAGCCCAATCAAACTGATCGGCAGCGGATTCAAAATCCGCTCAGGGTTGCTTTTCATCCCGCAGCAGTTTGAATTGGAAAGGCGCCGCCGTATCAGCGGTATCGATGCGGATGAGTACCGCATCCGCCTGACTTTCTCCCGGCACCACCAACCGAACCAGCTGGCTGAGAGGTTTGCCCTTGGCGTCTTTGAGCGGACGGTCGGTCAGATACTGGTGCGTATCGCCCTGAATCAGCAGCACCGGCTTTTCCCATGCAGCGACTTCCTCCGCCAGTGCCACATTCCAGCGGACGAACCCCGAGCCTTTTCGCGGTTCGCCGAAAAACGTATCTGCTTGCATGGCCAGCACTACCGCTTCATCTTTATTGGCTTTTGCTTCGGCAAAAGTCTCCTTTAGCCACGCAATATTTGCGTGCTCGCGCGCTGCAAACTCACTTGAGGAAGCTAGCCCTGGTTGCAGATTATTGTTCGAGCCCACTAAATGCAGCGTTGCAAAACGCACTTTGCCTTGCGACCAGCGACGATTTTCTACAAAGGAGGCGAATGGTTTTTGGCTGGACTGCATCTGCAAGGGCAGTCGTTGTTTGCCCAGACTTTCGCTCGGTGCAAAAAACAGCTGACGAATTTTTTCCAGGCGCTCGAGTGGATCGTAGCGACCATTGCTGACCCGGTGACAGTCTGTCCACTCATTGTCGCCGGGTATATAAATCAGCGCGCGATCAAATCGATCGAACAGCTGCCGCACGCTCAGAAAAGTTTCATCCGAACAGACAGTGCTGCCGGATTTGATGTCGCCCACATGTATCGTGAACGCCAGCGACTGACCATTAAGTTTCTCAATCAGCCCAGCAAATTCTTCATGCGGTCCATAGGGAAGGTCGCCAATGGCAGCGAAAGTAAACGACTGAGCAAATCCTGAAACAGGAAAAATCAGCGCGCTTGTTAAGGCCAATGCGTTGAAGATTCTGGAAGCAAGCATGAGCGGGTCCGGTGATGACATCGTGCATCAGGGTGATGCCGACATGACCCGCTGATTCTACCGAACATTTTAGAATTGGTAGCCCACCATCACGCGACCCACAGTCGATTTGGGATGCAAGCTCTCGCTGCTGAAAGAGGTATGGTCAGCCGGATCCCCCTTGGTGGCTTTAAAGCGGTTGAACTGTATGCTTTCCACTTCCACCCGCAAGAACCAGATTTTTTCAAAGGTGGTCTGCATACCGAGCCCGATGCCGGTACCGCTCAGGCTGCCGCCGCCGGCTAATGAGGTAATGGTGTTGCAATCATTCCCTTGGCAGGCGAGCGACAAATCGGACCGCCCACTGGCATAAGCTTGATGATGCGAGAAGGACAGATAGGCTAGCGTAGTGTCACTAATGCGCAGCGCAGGTTTGACTGCGACAAACCAATTTCGCTTGAATCGCCACTGCTGGTCGATTTTGTTGTAGTAGTTGCTTGGAGCAATCAGAAAAGCATCCGTTGAAAATTGGGTGCTGTTCCCGACATCCTTGCCAGCTTCCATCATCACCAGGTACTTTGGCCCCAACGGGTACACATAGCCCACCGCGATCGTGCCGCGAAACTCGGTTTTACCCGAGTCCGTTCGCAGTGTGGATGGCGAGCTGGTGTCGGACCCAATCAAACCGGAATCCCCGGCCGTTGTTGCATCTAATGCCATGCCTGTCGCCATATAAAAACCGGGCTTGTCGACGGCAAAGGCAGGCAGTGTCGTCGCGAGTGCCAGTAAAAAAGCACAGCATTTTTCCAGGACATAGTATCCACCCCAACTAAGTTATCGAGGTGACAAGTTATCACTGGGGTATGGCGCAACGAATACCGGCAGTGCGCTACTGCTGGTGGTTTTACAACCAAATGATCTGCTCGAAAGTGCTCGCGCGGAGCGCCTGCAAAGGCGCGCGGGGAAGAATGTCCCGGGCGCTACTTGTTGCGCATCAGTCCCGAAAGTCGCGCTAGGTAATCACGGCACCGGACATAGTCGCCCGGCATCACGGCTTGGCAGTCCAGTCGGGCGCGTGCGAAGTCCATACCGCCGACGATGGCTACTGAAGATCCGATGTAGCGATTAAGCAGGGCATCCAGTTCTGCCCGTTTTGTTTGCGCGCGCCATTGAGTCTCGCTGAGTTGAAGTAATGCGGACAGAGGCGCCGGGTCGCGATACGGTATCTGGCCCAAGGTACGAAACAGGGCGGGCACTTGCCGGCGATTGTTGTCAACGATGCTGTCGATATCCGAGAAGTGCAAGCGACACGCAATTTCGGTGCGTGCGGTCTGACAGGTATCGCGAATACCTCCAAATACTTTTGAGATGGGATAGAGCACATAGTGATCTGGAAGAAAGCGCTCGATGACCATGTGTATCCAGTCCCAGTGCGCTGCGAGCGCTGATTGCAAGGTGGGTACATCCAGTGCTGTTAGGGCATTGAGTACAGCGCTATCACGATACGGTAGCTGTGCAGGACGTAAAAGCACAGATGGCGGTGGACTCGACTTCACAGACACCTTCGGTCTCTGTTTCATTTGAAACGAAAGAAAATCCATGTACAGACGACATGCACCGGGTTCTCGCTGTTGAGTGCATCGCTGTCGAGCCGTGTCGAAAAATAATGATGATGTGGTGATCCTGGCTCGCGATTGCACAAACATCGACAGCGTACGCTCTATGCGCGGCCAGTCCCGCCTTATTGCCCACTGAAAAGCGGTGTCATCGCGCGCCAGCAAGGTATCCAGCGGACGAGGATTTCGGTAGGGAAGATCAGCTAGCGAGAGGTCTTGTGCCAGAGCGACAGAGCAGAGAGACGACTGCCAGAACAGTACTACCGACAGTATTACCGACAGCATTACCATCGGCAGACATCGTCGCAACGGCTTGCTTATCGCATTAATTCGCCCAAAAGAATTCATTCCCCATGATGGCGGTATCGGGGTGTACGGTCCTTGCGGCGCGTCTAGCCATTGGCAGAACGTCGCATCAGTAAATTCGGATACAAGTCTTCAATGATTGCAGCGCCATGCTCTAGTACAAAATAACGGAAGGCTTCTGCAGAAGGCGAGGGATTACCACGATTAAGTGCAACGACATGCCAGGTGCGGAAAATCGGTGTGTCATCAATATCGAGTATGGCGATCTTGCCGTAGGTTTTTTCCAGGCCGACGGTATGCAGAGAGACAAAGGAAATTCCAAGGTTTGCCATCACCGCCTGTTTAATGCTTTCCGTGGAAGACATTTCCATTGACACGCGCGGTGTCAGCCCTCGCTCTTGTAGAAAGCGCTCCATGATGACGCGTGTGCCCGAGCCTTCTTCCCGAGAAATCAATTCGACCTGATTAAGCGCCCCCGCGGAGATACCTTGTTGCTTGGACAATGGGTGATCGGGGCTGGCGATAAAGGCATGTGGGTGCGGTGCGAACGCTTCAATGCGCGTATCCAGATCGGCGGGGGTGCGACCCATGATCGCAATATCAATATCGCCATCGCGCAGCATCTCGACCATCTGATCACGGTTGCGCACTTCGATTTTTATTTGCAGGCCGAAATGTTCTTCGCGAAAGCGCGAGAGTAGCTGGGGCACAAAATACTTCGCCGTACTGACCAGCCCTATTTTCAGCGTGCCGCCCTGAGTGCCGCGCAGTTTGGACAGCATGACTTCGGCTTCGCGCAGATTAAGGGCGACGCGTTTCACGTAGACCAGAAAGTACTCGCCGGCCGTTGTCAGCTCAACCCGCCGCCCTACCCGCGAGAACAGCGCTACCCCTAGATCGCTCTCGAGTTCCTTAATTTGCATCGAAACGGCCGGTGCAGTCAGGCTTAATTCTGTTGCTGCTTTACTAAAACTGGCGTGGCGCGCCGCGCTCAGGAAAATGCGCAATTGGCGCATGCTGAGGTTTCTGAGGAGCTTTAGACTTTTCATAAAAATAATAGATCAAAATATCTGATTAGTATCCAAACGATAGATGAATATACCTTAACAGATGAAAACTATACATTGCGTTCACCGCTTGCTCTAATGCGTTCATTCTTGACCAGCATTGTTCATTATTAATCAGCCAAGGAAATTAATAACGAACCGGCATGCGCCCCGCCCATCAGGCGTTTAACAGGAGACTGCAATGAACAAACCCGTCGAAGGTCGCATCACCGATATGAAAGAGCGCTACAAAGGTGGCGTTCTAAAGTACGCACAAATGGGCTACTGGCGCCCTGATTACACACCGAAAGATACCGATTTCATTTGCGTCTTCCGTATTACGCCGCAGGAAGGTGTCGATTCGATTGAGGCCGCCGCTGCAGTGGCTGGCGAATCATCAACCGCAACCTGGACCGTGGTGTGGACCGACTTGCTGACCGCGCACGAGGATTATCAGGCTAAGGCTTTCCGTGTTGATACCGTGCCAGGCACGGGTCCTGGCACCGACAAAGAACAGCAGTACTTCGCCTACATCGCTTACGACATTGTGTTGTTCGAAGAGGGTTCAATCGCCAACGTTACCGCCTCACTGATTGGTAATGTGTTTTCGTTCAAGCCACTCAAAGCCGCGCGCCTGGAAGACATTCGCATCCCCGTCGCTTACGTAAAAACATTCAAAGGCCCACCGACCGGCATCATCGTCGAGCGTGAGCGTCTGGATAAATTCGGTCGCCCCCTTTTGGGCGCGACGATGAAGCCCAAGCTGGGTCTCTCCGGCAAAAACTATGGCCGCGTGGTGTACGAAGGTCTGACGGGTGGACTCGATTTCACCAAAGACGACGAGAACATCAACAGTCAGCCCTTCATGCATTGGCGCGATCGTTTTCTGTTCTGTATGGAAGCCGTCAATCGCGCGCAGGCCAACACCGGCGAGATCAAGGGTCACTATCTCAACGTCACGGCCGCGGACATGGAAGAAATGTATGCGCGAGCTGAGTTCGCCAAATCGCTAGGATCGAACATCATCATGGTCGACTTGATTATTGGCTGGACTGCTATTCAGTCGATTTCCAACTGGAGCCGCAAGAACGACATGATTCTCCACATGCACCGCGCAGGTCACGGTACTTACACGCGTCAAAAAAATCACGGCGTCTCTTTCCGCGTGATGGCCAAGTGGCTGCGTCTGGCCGGTGTCGACCATCTTCACGCGGGTACGGCGGTCGGAAAACTCGAAGGCGATCCGATGACCGTGCAGGGCTACTACAACGTTTGTCGCGAAAGCTACAACAAGCAAGATCTCTCGCGCGGTCTCTTCTTCGACCAGGACTGGTGCGACATGAAGAAAGTGCTGCCAGTAGCATCGGGTGGTATCCACGTGGGTCAGATGCACCAACTCGTTGACTTGTTTGGCGATGACGTCGTGCTGCAGTTTGGCGGCGGCACCATCGGTCACCCAGACGGTATCCAAGCGGGCGCGATTGCCAACCGGGTGGGTCTCGAGGTCATGATCAAGGCACGTAACGAAGGCAAGGACATCATCAATGACGGTCCCGCCATCCTGAAAAATGCGGCCAAGACCTGTAAGCCGCTCGAAAAGGCGCTGGAGACTTGGAAAGACGTGGCCTTCAATTACACATCGACCGATACACCCGATTTCGTCGCCACACCAACCGCGTCGTAAATCAGAGACCTTACAAGGAGCATCATCATGCGCATCACACAGGGACAATTTTCCTTCCTGCCGGATCTGACGGACGACGAGATTCGCGCACAAATCGATTACGCCATCGGTAAGGGCTGGGCCGTTTCCGTCGAATGGACCGACGATCCACATCCACGCAACTGCTACTGGAATATGTGGGGTATCCCCATGTTCCAAATCAAAGACGGCGCAGCGGCGCTGTATGAAGTCAATGCCTGCCGCAAGGCCCATTCCGAGGTGTACATCAAGGTCAACGCCTTCGACAACACGCGTGGTGTCGAGTCGATGGTGATGAGCTTCATCGTTCAGCGTCCATCGCACGAGCCAGGCTTTGGACTGCAACGTACCGAAGAAGCCGGCCGCATTATTCGTTACACAACGGTTAGCTACGCTATGCAGCGTCCAAGCGGTGAACGTTATTCTTCCTGAGACAGGAGTCCAAAGATGAATGCGCCCACATCGTCAGCCTCCATCGACCTGCAGCAAATACTGCGTGATGCCGAGGTGCAGCCCGTCATCGATCAGCTTGAAAATGAGCTGATCGGGTTGGCGCCGGTGAAGGCGCGCATTCGGGAAATCGCCGCTTTTCTTGTGGTCTCGCGTGCGCGCGCGGCCATGGGTTTGGAGGCGGCGACACCCAGCCTGCACATGTGCTTTACCGGCAATCCCGGTACAGGCAAAACCACCGTTGCCTTGCGCATGGCAGAAATTCTTCATCGTCTTGGGTATGTGCGTAAAGGCCATGTCATCTCGGTCACACGGGATGATCTGGTCGGCCAATACATCGGTCACACAGCACCCAAGACTAAAGAAATTCTGAAGAAAGCCATGGGTGGCGTGCTCTTTATCGATGAAGCTTATTACCTTTATCGCCCTGAAAATGAGCGCGATTATGGACAGGAAGCGATTGAGATTCTTTTGCAGGTGATGGAAAACCATCGGGATGATCTGGTTGTTATTCTGGCGGGTTACAAGGAACGAATGGATACCTTCTTCCAGTCCAATCCCGGTATGTCATCACGTATCGCTCATCACATTGATTTCCCCGATTACGGTGAGCCTGAGCTGTTGCAAATCGCTGGAAAAATGGTCAGCGCAATGAATTACCGCCTGGATGACGAGGCCAGCAAGGCCATGGATGAGTACATTCATTTGCGCCGGCAGCAGCCACATTTTGCCAACGCACGCTCGATACGTAATGCCCTTGATCGCGCGCGGTTACGTCAGGCAAATCGCTTGTTCCAGCTGGCTATGGAGGGCTCTGTCAGCGTGACTGCCGATGATTTGTCGACCCTCAGTGGCGCCGACATTCGCGCATCTCGGGTCTTCACCGGCGGACTCGCAGAAAAAAAATAAACAGGAGTCACTATGCATCAAGGCCGCACCACTTTATCGAAGTTCCTAATCCAGCAGCTCAAGGGTGCGCCCGAGCAAAGTGATCTGGCCGCGTTGCTGGTGGATATCGCTGCAGCCGTTAAAGCCATCTCGGCCATGACCGCCAAAGGTGAACTGGGCGGTGTATTGGGGAGTCTGGACAGCACCAATGTGCAGGGCGAGACACAGAAAAAACTCGACGTGTTGTCTAACCAGGCCTTCATCAACACTTTTTCGATGGGCGGTTTGGTTGCCGGCCTTGCTTCAGAAGAAAACGATGATCCGATCGCAATCGACACAGGCGATGGCAGCGGCCGCTTTCTGGCCGTGTTCGATCCGCTCGATGGTTCCTCCAATATCGATGTGAATGTGTCCGTCGGTTCCATATTTTCGGTGCTGCGTGCGCCTGAAGGCCGTGAACCGGTCATCACTGACTATCTGCGTCCCGGTAATCATCAGCTCGCTGCAGGCTATGCGATCTATGGTCCCTCCACGATGTTTGTGCTGACGGTCGGCAAAGGTACGCACGGCTTCACGCTGGATCGCGAAGTGGGTAATTTCATCCTCACCCATCCGCACCTGCAGATTCCCGAGGACACCAGCGAATTTGCGATCAATGCCAGCAATGAGCGCTTCTGGGAGCCGCCCGTGCAACGCTATGTTGCGGAATGCAAGAACGGCAGTACCGATGTGCGCGAACGTGATTTCAATATGCGTTGGATCGCCAGCATGGTGGCGGATATCCATCGCATCCTCATGCGTGGTGGTGTCTTCATGTATCCACGTGATACCAAGGACCCATCCAAGCAAGGCCGCTTGCGCCTGATGTACGAGGCTAATCCGATGAGCTTTGTGGTCGAGCAGGCCGGCGGCATTGGTTCGACCGGGCGTATGCGCATTCTTGATATTGAACCCGAGCAGATCCATCAGCGCATACCCGTCATCATCGGTTCGCGTAATGAAGTCGAACGACTCGAGCGCTATCACCGTGATTACGACAGTGGCATCGATGAGAAATACAGTTCGCCATTGTTTCAGGAGCGCTCGCTGTTTGCGAGCTAATCGCCGCGACGTCGCTGCCACTATAAAAATTAAATTCTCAGGAGACCTCTGTGTCGATTAAACATCCCGTCGTCGCTATCACCGGTTCCTCGGGTGCGGGCACGACCACGGTCATGAAAAGCTTTCAGCACATCTTCCGCCGCGAACAGATCAAGGCGCAGATTTTGGAAGGCGATTCCATGCACCGCTACAGCCGTATGGAAATGCGGGAAGAAATGAAAAAGCAGCAGGCTGCGGGCAACACGGCCTACAGCCACTTCAGCCCCGAAGCCAACATTCTTGGCGAACTCGCCGATACATTTAAAAAATTCGGTGAAACCGGCACAGGGCGCGTGCGCAGGTACATACACGATGATATCGAAGCGGCGCAATTGAATCAGTCGCCAGGTACATTTACGCCTTGGCGGGAAATGGACGCTGGCGCCGAACTTTTGTTCTATGAAGGCCTGCACGGCGGCTATGTCGGCGATGATGCTGACGTTGCAAAGCACGTAGATTTATTAGTTGGCGTGGTACCCATCATCAATCTCGAATGGATACAAAAGCTGCATCGCGATCAGAATACGCGCGGCTATTCACAGGAAGCCGTGATGGATACGATCTTGCGCCGCATGCCGGATTACACCCGCCATATTTGCCCGCAGTTTTCGCGCACGCATGTGAATTTTCAGCGTGTGCCAACCGTCGATACCTCCAATCCTTTCATTGCCAAAGATATTCCTAGCGCAGATGAAAGCATGGTGGTGATCCGATTTACCAATCCGAAGGGTATCGATTTTCCTTATCTGATGTCCATGATCGAGCGTTCATGGATGACGCGCCCGAATACATTTGTTATCCCTGGCGGAAAAATGGGACTGGCGATGCAATTGATTTTCACGCCGATGATTTTGCGCTTGATGGACAGGAAGCGGCGAGTTTAAGCAGGTCTGTACGTATTTCAAATCCGGTCTCCCAATGCGCGTTGGTACGACCGAAATCGCCACAATAAAAATTTCGCGATAAGGCCTCACTATGCAATCCACGCAAGCCACCGCCAGAGAACTTGCCAACGCCATTCGCTTTCTTGCGATTGACGCAGTCAACAAAGCGAAGTCCGGTCATCCA
>CAMBJI010000030.1 GCA_945867725.1 Bordetella parapertussis | reverse complement strand
TCAAAGAAGCGCCCGGCAAATATTGCGCGTCCGCGTCAGATTGCTATGTATCTCGCCAAAGAACTGACGCAAAAAAGTTTGCCGGAAATCGGTGAGCTATTTGGTGGCCGCGATCACACGACGGTCTTGCACGCTGTACGCAAGATCGGCGCGGATCGTAGCAAAAATCCGGAATGTAATCACGAGCTGCATGTACTCGAACAAACCCTGAAAGGTTGAGCTACCCGAAAGGCGTGACACGCTAGTCGCCTCGGGCAGCGAATTTATAGATGAAAAAGTTTTGGGAAAGGACCACACCATGCAATTGGTAAAAACACATAGAGATGCGCTGCTGCGGCCGCTGCAGATCGTGAGTGGTATTGTCGAGCGTCGGCACACGTTGCCGATTCTGGCCAATATCCTCATTCGCAAGGAAGGCGAGGAACTTTCCTTGTTATCCACCGACATCGAAGTTCAGATCAGCACGCATGCTGCGATTGGCTCGGGTAAAGATTCGGCTGCAACGACGGTAGCAGCGCGCAAATTGCTCGATATTTTGCGGGCGCTGCCGGACGCCGAAGTGACGCTGTCTTTGACGAACAAGCGCATGACAGTTCAGTGCGGCAAATCGCGGTTTGCGCTGCAAACTCTTGCAGCGGAAGAGTTTCCCACCGTTGCTCAGGCTGATCATTACGCTGCCGAACTCAGTTTGCCGCAAAAGACGCTCAAGCATCTTTTCAATATGGTGCACTTCGCGATGGCGCAACAGGATATTCGCTATTACCTCAATGGCTTGCTACTGGTGGTCGATGGTAAAAATGTGATTGCAGTCGCGACAGACGGCCATCGGCTCGCTTTCAGCCAGATCACGACGGATCAGGAATTTACTCGCCAAGAGGTGATTATTCCTCGGAAGACCATTATGGAATTGCAGCGCCTGCTTGAAGAAAATGATGATCCGGTCAAATTACAAATTGCGACCAATCAAGTGAAATTCAATTTTGCCGAGATCGAGCTTATTTCCAAGCTGGTCGAAGGAAAATTCCCGGATTACACACGGGTCATTCCGAAAGCTTATAAAAACAATTTTGCGATCAGCCGCGAGTTATTGTTGCGCGCATTGCAGCGTACGGCGATCATGACCTCAGACAAGTTCAAAGGCGTGCGCTGCGTGATCGCGCCGGGCAGTCTGAAAATCAGCTCTACTAATGCCGACCAAGAAGAGGCGACCGAGGAGCTGGAAATCGACTACGGTGGAGACAGCGTCGATATAGGATTCAACGTTACCTACTTGCTCGACGTACTTAACAACCTCAAGTGCGATCAGATCAGCATATCGCTGGGTGATGCCAATTCATCTGCTTTGATCACCTTGCCTGACGACACAAGCTTCAAATATGTCGTTATGCCAATGAGAATTTAAATTAACACGCAGTGCGATACGAAGGGGCCGGTGTGGCCCCTTTGTACCATTCTCGACCGCCCGTTTTTTAAAGCAATTGTTTTTTAAGGTAGCCATGTCAGCCATTCCGTCAGAAAACGTCAACCAAGCTAATCATTATGGTGCGTCATCGATTCAGATTCTCGAAGGTCTGGAAGCTGTCCGTAAGCGCCCCGGCATGTATATCGGTGACACGTCCGATGGCACCGGCCTGCATCATCTGGTGTTCGAGGTACTCGACAACTCCATCGATGAATCCTTGGCAGGTCACTGTACCGAAATTCACGTCACGATTCATTCCGATAATTCCATTTCTGTTACAGACAATGGTCGTGGTATCCCGACCGGCATTAAATGGGATGACAAACATGAGCCCAAGCGGAGCGCCGCCGAGATCGTGATGACCGAGTTGCATGCCGGTGGCAAGTTTGACCAGAACTCTTACAAGGTATCTGGCGGTCTGCATGGTGTGGGTGTTTCTTGCGTAAATGCTTTATCGAAAAAACTCAAACTGACGGTGCGCCGAGATGGCAAGCAGCATTACATGGAGTTCGAGCGAGGCGTGCCTCAGCAGCGCGTAATCGAAACGCAAGAAGGCGTTGAAATTTCGCCGATCAAAGTGGTCGGCGACACGGACAAACGCGGCACGGAAGTACATTTCTGGGCTGATGAGGAAATTTTTAATCACATCGAATTTCACTACGATATTCTGGCTAAGCGTATTCGTGAATTGTCATTCCTTAACAATGGTGTGCATATTCGTCTGTCGGATCAGCGTACTGGCAAGGAAGAGAGCTTTGCTTTCGAAGGCGGCACCCGCGGTTTTGTGGAATACATCAACAAGAGCAAAAGCGTGCTCCACCCGAATATTTTTCAGGCGACGGGTGAGCGTATGTCGGACCAGAATACGTCTATCTCCGTGGATGTGTCGATGCAATGGAATGACGCCTTCAATGAGCAAGTTCTCTGCTTCACCAATAACATTCCGCAGCGCGATGGCGGCACACACCTGACCGGCCTGCGCGCTGCGATGACGCGCGTGATCAACAAGTACATCGACGAACATGATTTTGCTAAAAAAGCCAAAGTCGAAATCAGTGGCGATGATATGCGCGAAGGTCTGACTTGCGTGTTGTCGGTCAAAGTTCCCGAGCCGAAATTCAGTTCGCAAACCAAGGATAAGCTGGTGTCCTCCGAAGTGCGCGGGCCCGTCGAAGAGGTTGTCGCCAAGACGCTCACCGACTACCTGATGGAGCGACCACACGATGCGAAGATCATTTGCGGAAAAATTGTTGAAGCAGCGCGTGCCCGAGAAGCCGCGCGCAAAGCTCGCGAACTGACGCGTCGCAAAGGCGTGATGGATGGTCTGGGGTTGTCAGCCAAGCTGGCTGATTGCCAGGAAAAAGATCCGGCGCTGTGCGAGTTGTATATCGTCGAGGGTGACTCGGCGGGTGGATCAGCTAAGCAAGGGCGCGACCGAAAATTCCAGGCGATTCTTCCGCTGCGCGGCAAGGTCCTGAACGTGGAAAAAGCCCGCTTCGAAAAAATGCTCTCTTCCGAGCAGATCACTACCCTCATTGCGACACTCGGCACATCAATAGGCGCTGATGAATTCAATATCGACAAACTGCGCTATCACCGCATCATCATCATGACGGATGCGGACGTTGATGGTGCCCACATCCGCACCTTGTTGCTCACGCTGCTGTATCGCCAGATGCCACTGCTGGTCGAGCGCGGCCATGTGTACATTGCACAGCCGCCGCTGTACAAGGTCAAGCATGGCAAGGACGAGCGTTATCTGAAAGATGATCTTGAAGAAGCGGGTTACATGATGCAGATCGCTCTCAATGATGCAACGCTGGTGCCCACAGAAAATGGCACGGCGATTTCGGGCGATGCGCTCGCTGAGCTGGTTCGCAAGTACAACACGGCCAATGCCATTATCCGGCGCCTGTCGCGCGCTATTGATGATGCGGCGCTGTCGGCCATCATGACGGGCGTGATCCTCAATCTCGACACGACGGAAGCCGCCGAACAATCAGCGCAAGCGCTGAGTGCTGAAATCAACGACCCTGCGGTTGAAGTTAGCGTCAGTTCGGATCCGCTGTCAGCGCGTCACATGCTGCGTATCGCTCGTCGCCATCACGGCAACTTGAAGTTAAGTGTGATCGATGCCGAATTTGTGCATGGCCCCGACTATGGCGTATTGGCTGAGGCGGCAGCGACCTTCAAGGGCCTGATAGGCCCTGGCGCGCTGGTACGTCGCGGCAGCGGCGAAAAAATCCGCGAATCGGCTGTCGTAGATTTCCATCAGGCGATGGCTTGGCTACGCGATGAGGCGGAGCGTAACGTCTCTAAGCAGCGTTACAAAGGTTTGGGCGAAATGAATCCTTCGCAGCTGTGGGAAACAACGATGGATCCGACGGTGCGTCGTCTGCTGAGAGTGCAGATCGAGGATGCCATCGCAGCCGACCAGATTTTCACGACACTGATGGGCGATGATGTTGAGCCGCGGCGAGCCTTTATCGAATTGAACGCGCTTTCCGCGGGTAATATTGATGTTTAAGGCTTGCCGGACGGATCTAGGCGCCCAGCCTCCAGCCTGATTGCATCACCCCTGCTTAGGTGATCTGAGGCGGGGTGGTCGGCCATCTGCTTTCAAAATTGGCGCCCTGCTTGTGACTAAAAAGCATAAGTGATGCAACTTTTATGATGGCTTATTACTTTTCTGGTTGAATATACTGTGGCGATGCACCAAAAGGAGCTCGCCTCATGCCGATTCAGGCAATAATTTTCGATGCTTACGGCACACTTTTTGACGTGTATTCCATCGGCGCGCTCGCCGAGCGTCTTTTCCCCGGAAAGGGCGCGGCGGTCGCTGAACTGTGGCGTGACAAGCAGATTGAGTACACGCGCCTCCGCACGCTCTCTCATACCTACAAGCCCTTCTGGGAAGTGACTCAGGATGCGCTGGTGTTCACTTGCCGCAAGCTCGGTTTGGAACTGACACTCGACGCACAAACCCAGATCATGGGTCAGTACGCGAGGCTCGAGGCATTTCCCGAAAATCTCGCGGTACTGAAGTCGCTGAAAACAAAGGGCATCAAGCTCGCCATTCTTTCCAACGGTAATCCAGAAATGCTGGATGCCGTGGTGCAGGCAGCGGGCATGAGTGATTTGTTTACGCAGGTGCTGTCAGTACACACCGTTAAAAAATTCAAAACAGCACCGGAAGCCTATCAACTCGGTACCGATACGCTGGGTGTGCTGGCAAAAGATACTTTGTTCGTATCTAGCAATTGCTGGGACATTTGTGGCGCGGCCTGGTTTGGTTATAGAACTTTCTGGGTGAACCGTTCGAATGCACCGCTGGAAGAACTCGGCATCAAACCAAATGGACAGGGACAAAGCTTGGACGAACTGGTTCTATTTGTTACGTAAGCTTTACAGAGCGATATAAAAAAGCATCAGACGTGAAGTGCATTGCTCTTCTCACAGATTTTAGAATTTTTTAACCATTTTTTTAACAGGTAAATCATCATGACAGCACGTACCGAATGCCACGGACTGGAAGTGGCAACCGTTCTGCATCAGTTCATCGAAAATGAAGTCCTTCCTGGCACCGGCATTCAAAGCGACAGCTTCTGGAAAGGTTTTGCACAAATCGTTAACGATCTCTCGCCAAAGAACGCCGCTTTGCTGGCCGAGCGAGATCGCCTGCAAACTGAACTCGATCAATGGCATCGTGCGCATCCAGGCCCGATCACCGATGTAGCGGCCTATCGCACATTTCTCGAATCGATTGCTTACTTACTGCCGATGCCAAAGGATGCGAAAGTCACCACGGAGAATGTGGATGCCGAGCTTGCCCTCACCGCTGGCCCCCAACTGGTGGTGCCCATCTTGAATGCCCGTTATGCACTGAATGCCGCTAATGCGCGCTGGGGCTCGCTCTATGATGCACTGTATGGTACCGATGTCATTCCTGAGACAGATGGCGCAACGCGTGCCGGCGCTTACAACCCGGTACGTGGTGCAAAAGTCGTTGCATTCGCCCGAAATTTTCTTGATCAATCCACCCCATTGAACAAGGGCTCACATGCTGATGCCGTTTCTTATACCGTCAGCGGTGGAATACTGAGCGTGACATTAAAAGACGGTAGCCATAGCGGACTGAAAGACAGCGCACAGTTCGCCGGCTTTCAAGGACAAGCTTCTGCACCTTCGGCAGTGCTATTAAAAAACAATGGTTTGCATATCGATATCCGTATCGATCGGTCTAAGCCTATAGGCAAAGACGATCCTGCCGGCATTGCCGATGTGGTGATCGAATCGGCTTTGTCGACGATTTTGGATCTGGAAGATTCAGTTACCGTGGTGGACGGTGATGACAAGGTAGCTGCTTATGAAAACTGGTTAGGCATTCTGAAAGGTACGCTATCCGAAGCGGTATCCAAGGGTGGGAAATTTTTCACGCGCACTCTTAATGCAGATCGTGAATACATGGGCCCGAATGGTCAGTCATTCAAGCTGCATGGACGCTCTCTGCTTTTCCTGCGAAACGTTGGTCATCTGATGACTAACCCGGCGATTCTCACCGCCGAAGGCAAGGAAATCCCGGAAGGCATTCTGGATGCCGTCGTGACAGTCACCATTGCGCTGCATGATCTGAAGCGTCCTGCTAGTCAGAGCGTTGGTAACACGCGCACGGGCTCGGTGTATATCGTCAAACCGAAGATGCACGGGCCCAAGGAAGTCGCTTTTGCGGTTGAATTGTTCGGTCGCGTGGAAGCTCTACTGGGCCTGAAAGAAAACACCGTCAAGCTGGGCATCATGGATGAGGAGCGTCGCACTTCAACCAACCTGAAAGCCTGCTTGCATGAAGCTGCTGCGCGCGTGGCCTTCATTAACACGGGTTTTCTCGATCGTACCGGCGATGAAATGCATTCGTCGATGGCCGCGGGTCCAATGATGCGCAAGGGCGATATGAAATCATCGACCTGGTTGTCAGCCTATGAGCGCAGCAATGTGCTCACGGGTTTGTCATGTGGAATGCGCGGTCGCGGTCAGATTGGCAAGGGCATGTGGGCAATGCCTGATCTGATGGCCGCAATGATGGAGCAGAAAATTGCTCATCCCAAAGCAGGCGCCAATACGGCCTGGGTACCTTCGCCCACTGCGGCGACTTTGCATGCACTGCATTACCATCAGGTTGATGTGGAGGAGATTCAGCAGCAGCTGGAAAAAAGCGATGCGACTGTCGAAATTCAGCGCCTGCGTGATGAATTGCTGGTCATACCCGTCGTTGCTCGTGCCAATTGGTCAGCGGAGGAAATACAGCAGGAGCTGGACAATAACGCGCAAGGTATTCTCGGCTATGTGGTGCGTTGGATCGAACAGGGCGTGGGTTGTTCCAAGGTGCCGGACATTCACAATGTCGGCCTGATGGAAGATCGTGCGACCTTGCGCATCTCCAGCCAGCACATTGCGAATTGGATTTTGCATGGCGTGGTCAGCGAAGGGCAGGTTCGCGAAACATTCAAGCGTATGGCAACCGTCGTGGATGCACAAAATGCTGATGATCCGTTTTACCGCCCTATGTCTATTGATTTCGAATATTCATTCGCATTTCAGGCCGCCAGCGATCTGGTCTTCAAGGGCCTGGAACAGCCTTCAGGTTACACAGAGCCACTGCTGCATGCATGGCGCCTCAGGTTCAAGACAGAGGTGACGGCTGTTCCATCGTGAAGCACTGAAAAAAGTGCCGCCGCATGCGCCGGCGTTTCGGATTTTTAAAGACCCCCACTTTTTCGAAAGTGGGGTTTTTTTTGGGTGTGACCGACTGGACCTTTAACACCAAATCAGGCGGCCATCTTTTCCGTGTGGTCAGCTGGCACTGAAGTTCGAATCAAGTGATCGAATGCACCCAGCGCTGCTTTCGAGCCTTCGCCCATTGCGATGATGATTTGTTTGTACGGTACGGTTGTCACATCGCCTGCAGCAAAGACACCCGGTATAGAAGTCTGGCCTCGCGCATCAACTTCAATTTCGCCGCGCTCTGAAAGGGCAACGGTTCCTTTGAGCCAGTCGGTATTTGGCAGCAAACCAATCTGAACGAAGATTCCTTCCAGAGCAATCAGATGCGAGGCCCCGGTCGTGCGATTGGTGTAGCGCAGATCAGTGACCCGGCTACCATCACCAACCACTTCGGTTGTTTGCGCGCCGGTGATGATGGTCACATTCTGCAGGCTGTACAACTTACGCTGTAAAACTGCATCAGCGCGCAAAGCTTTGTCGAATTCGACGAGGGTCACGTGATCGACAATGCCGGCAAGATCAATCGCGGCTTCAACACCGGAGTTGCCACCGCCAACGACAGCGACACGCTTGCCTTTGAACAAAGGGCCATCGCAGTGAGGGCAGTACGCGACACCCTGGTTGCGATATGCTCGTTCGCCTGGCACATTCAGTTCACGCCAGCGCGCGCCTGTGGCAATGACGACTGATTTTGTTTTGAGGCTGGCGCCACTATCCAGTTTTATCTCAATCACTTCACCGGGTATCAAGGCGGAGGCACGTTGTAAGTTCATGATATCTACGTCATAGGATTTCACGTGCTGCTCGAGCGCCGCAACTAATTTCGGGCCTTCTGTTTCTTTTACAGAGATGAAGTTTTCAATGCCCAAGGTATCCAGTACCTGACCGCCAAACCGTTCGGCTACCACGCCAGTACGTATGCCCTTGCGCGCCGAATAGATCGCCGCAGACGCGCCTGCGGGGCCGCCGCCGACAATCAGAACATCGAAAATTTCTTTTTGCGTGATTTTTTCAGCTTGGCGCTCAACGATACGGGTATCAAGCTTCGCAATGATTTCTTCAAGTGTCATCCGACCCTGACCGAAATTCTGGCCATTGAGGAATACGGTAGGTACGGCCATGATTTGACGGGCCTGTACTTCTTGCTGAAAGAGCGCGCCATCGATCGTGGTATGACGAATGTTCGGATGGATGACGGACATCAGATTCAGCGCCTGCACAACATCCGGACAATTCTGGCACGACAGCGAAATGTAGGTTTCGAATTCATACTCGCCGTCAAGCTGCTGAATTTGTTCGATGATGTCGATACTTGTTTTTGATGGATGACCACCCAAGTGCAGCAGCGCCAGTATCAGTGATGTGAATTCGTGACCCATAGGCATGCCTGCGAAGCGTATACCCATGTCTTCACCCTGACGATTTAGAGCAAAAGAGGGCTTGCGCTGATCATCATCGTTTTCGGTATAGGTAATGCGTGTCGACAGGGCAGCAATTTCTTGCAGCATCTTGCGCATCTCTAGTGACTTTTCGCTGTGGTCGAGCGAAGCATTGATCTCAATAGGTTGCGTGATTTTTGCGAGATAGACTTCCAATTGACTTTTGATGGTGGCGTCCAGCATGAGGGTCTCGATTTCAGTAAGGGTTGATCGAGTGCTGCTTAAGCGGCACTCGTATTTCATCGCACAGTGGCTTTAGATTTTGCCCACCAGGTCCAACGAGGGCGCTAGTGTCTCGGCGCCGGGCGTCCACTTCGCTGGGCAGACCTCACCCGGGTGTGCGGCGACATATTGCGCAGCCTGTACTTTGCGCAGCAATTCTTTAGCATCGCGACCGATGCCGTCATCGTGAATCTCGCAGATTTTGATCTGACCTTCCGGGTTGATGACGAAAGAGCCGCGCAGTGCCAGACCCGTGCTTTCGGTCATTACACCAAAGCTGCGACTGATGGCGCCAGTCGCGTCGCCGAGCATCGGGTAGCGAATCTTGCTAATGGTGTCGGACGAGTCATGCCAGGCTTTGTGGGCGAAATGCGTGTCCGTTGAGACAGCATAGATTTCCACACCCAATGCTTTGAACGTGTCATAGTGATCTGCTAAATCGCCCAGTTCTGTTGGGCAAACGAAGGTGAAGTCGGCCGGATAGAAAAACACGACCGACCACTGGCCTTTTAGGTTGGCATCGCTGACAGGAACAAATTTGCCATCGTGATAAGCGGTGGTATGGAACGGCTGAATATTGGTGTTGATGAGGGACATGGCTTTTCTCCTTGGGTTTGCGAATGGTACGGAGCAGAGAATAGGCCTAAACTATTAAATACGGTATTTGATAGTTTTTATAAATTAAATAGGCGTTGCCTATCGTTCGATAGAAACCGGTAGTTATTATTAAAATTCGGCCGTGCGCCCTAGTCGCTTTTGATAGAAAGCGTCGAATCATGGAGATCAGTTCGGTTAATCAACAAACTATCTATTTGTTTAGTCTTGTTTTTCCGAAGTCTCTATCCACCCTATCTGCATTTGACGGCACGACATCATTCCTTACAATGCGAACTGTAATAACGTTTGGAGCAGACGCTTTCTGCTCGTAAAGCTTTCAGGAGGACACATGAAAAAGTTTTGGATGGCACTGATGGTGGCGATTATGGGAGTCGCAGTCGTCGTCTCCAGCGCCGAAGCGAAGCGTCTCGGTGGTGGCGGCTCGTTTGGCAAGTCGTCACCGAGCTACAGTCGTCAGGCGCCAGCACAGGGTCCGGGTCAGTCCGCTACCGCACCGCGCCAGGCCCCACCCGCAGCAGCGCCTGCCAGCCCTTGGCGGGGTATTTTGGGCGGTGCCTTGTTGGGCCTCGGGCTAGGCGCTCTAATGTCGCACTTTGGTCTTGGTGGTGAATTCGCCAGCATGATAAGCACGGTGTTAATGATCGGCTTGCTCGCCTTTGGCGCAATGTTCTTGTTCCGAATGCTCTCGAAGAAAACTGCGAGTCAAGCCCCCCGGCCTGCATTCGCCGGGCCTATGGAGAAAAGCGGCATTCCCGAAGTTGGCTCCAATCTTGGCTCAGCACCCCAGCCGGTGACTTGGCAGTCCGGTGCAGCGCCGGCTATTCCTGCCGACTTTGACACGGTAGGTTTTTTGCGCCACGCAAAAACGAATTTTTTGCGTATGCAGGCCGCCTGGGACAAGGGCGACGCACAGGATATTCGCGAGTTCACTACGCCAGAAATGTTTGCCGAGTTGAAAATGCAACTTACTGAGCGCGGTGCGTCTGCGAATCACACCGATGTGGTCACGCTTGAGGCGGAGCTCATGGGCGTAGAAACCGTGGGTGATGAACATCTGGCGAGCGTTCGTTTCAACGGCATGGTGAAAGAAGACGAACATGCTCCTGCCGAGGCATTCAACGAGATTTGGGTCCTTTCCAAGCCGATGAATGGAAACGGCGGATGGCTGTTGGCCGGAATACAGCAGGCCTGATCGACACCGCAGGTCGCTCTACCATCGGCCTGCAATAGAAGTTTGTCATAATTGTTCTCGGCATAAGCCGTTCGCGGGTTACTGCGGACGGCTTTTTGTTCGTCTATTCCTGAAGTCGACTTCCTTCGCATAGAGCAAGCACATGAGCACTCGGACCCGCGCATCATTGCCTGAATTGATTTCTTACGGACTCGCGGCTGCCGGTTTGCTGCTTGTACTGCAGACCGGTTTGCTGGCCGCGCTGTATGCAGGATTGCTGGTCTTCGCGTTAGTGCATTTGCTCGCCCCAAGGCTAAGCGCCACATTGGACACGCAACGCGCTCGCCTAATCGCAGTGGCGGTGCTTGGGACCGTGATTGTCTTGCTGTTGACCGCTATCGTCTGGGGAGCGGCGAGCTTCTTCCTGTCAGACGCAGGCAGCCTGCCAGTGCTGTTGAAAAAAATGGCTGACTTGATCGATCAGTCGCGGTCTCAGATCCCACCCTGGCTCGCTGCTTACCTGCCGCAGAGCGCGGAGGCGATGCAGCAATCTTTTGCCTATTGGATTCGCGACCATGCCTCACAAGCCACCGATCTTGGAAAGCAGATGGGCCGATTGCTTGTCCACCTGCTAGTCGGCATGGTGATCGGCGCAATGGCGGCTTTATACGACACGACATACATTCACCACTACAAACCCTTGTCAGCCGCGTTACATCAGCGCATCGTGCGTTTGCATCAAGTGTTCAAGCAGATCGTTTTCGCCCAGATAAGAATCGCGGGTATTAATGCGATTTTTACGGGTATCTTTCTGGCGCTTGCACTACCGATGGCGGGCATTCACTTGCCCTTTGTAAAAACCATGATACTGATCACCTTCATTGCAGGGCTATTGCCAGTGGTTGGCAATCTGATTTCAAACACAGTCATTGTCGTTATCAGCTTATCGCATTCCCTCTCAACGGCTGCTTTTGCACTTTTGTTTCTTGTCACCATACACAAGCTCGAATACTTCTTGAACGCCAAAATTATTGGTACTCAGATTAATGCGAGGGCTTGGGAATTGCTAACCGCGATGTTGGTCATGGAGTCGCTTTTTGGCAGACCGGGTGTCATCGCAGCCCCGGTGTTTTACGCCTATTTGAAAGCAGAATTAGTCGCCGTGGGGCAGGTCTGAAGTTATAGGTCTGCTGAGCAGACTTATTTTTTATCAGTGACCTCTGACGTTGCAATTGATGCGATGATGTCCACTGGCCGGGACGAACGTTTCCGCAATCGTATGTTCAGCATTTCAACGATGACTGAGAACAGCATCGCGCTATAGATATATCCCTTGGGAACATGGGTGCC
>CAMBJI010000029.1 GCA_945867725.1 Bordetella parapertussis | reverse complement strand
TGCAGTTGAACTGGCGCCCTTTTCCGATAACGCAAACACCGATGAACCGCGCGCGGTGGGTTCAACGAATGCGTCTGCATGAATCGATACGAAAAGATCAGCCTGAACCTTACGTGCCTTTTGTACGCGCACATTCAATGGAACGAAATAATCACCATCGCGGGTGAGCATCACGCGTACGTTGGGTTGCTGTTCGAGTCGTGATTTGAGGCGGCGCGCGATCGATAGCACGACATTTTTTTCGTAGCTGCCGCCACGACCTACGGCACCCGGATCCTCGCCGCCATGCCCAGGATCGAGCGCGATGGTGACCATGCGCGTCAAGGGCGTGAGTTTGTCTTCAATCGAACCAGGTTTTGCCGCGGAGGGATTATCAGCAGGCGGACGCAGATCGGCCGAGGGCGGATTTTTTTGCAGGAAATCGGCAATCGGATCGACAGGATTGAGTGGGAAAAGATCGAAGATCAGCCGATGCTTGTATTCGCCTACGGGCTCCAGTGTGAAGACCTGCGGTTGGATTTCTTCTTTCAGGTCGAACACCATACGAACGACGCCGGGTCGGTTCTGGCCTACTCTGACCTGAGCGATGTAGGGGTCGTTTGGCTGAATTTTTGCGACTAGGCTCTTGAGTTTGTTATCCAGCTCCACGCCCTCGATTTCCACGACCAGTCGATGCGGGTCTTTGACGATGAAATGAGAGGCCTTGAGCTTGCTATCGTTTTCCAACGTAACGCGCGTGTAATCGGCCGCTGGCCACACCCGTACGGCGACGATGCCGGCAGCGCGTGCCTGTCCGGTTGTACAGAGCGAGAGTAATAGCGTGGCGCCGGCTTTGAGTGCCGTGCGTCGTGATGCGGGTTTTACTTTGTCCAGTGGAGATCCAGGTGGTTTAGGCATGTCGTGCCTTGTTCGGAATTCGCGCACAATTCTACCGTACGACCTTCGCCTGCGACAGAGAGAAACACATCCAGATCCGCCGGTGGTAGTAATCCCTCTGCCTGTTCCGGCCACTCCACCACGCACAGATGTTCACTGTCAAAGTATTCACGAAAACCGGCATCGATAAATTCTTCAGGACTGCCCATGCGATAAAGATCGAAATGCATCAGGCTTAAAGCTTTGCCATCTACGCTGATCGCATAGGGTTCAACGAGTGTGTAGGTCGGGCTTTTTACCCGGCCCGAATGTCCCGCGGCTTGCAGCAGCGCGCGCGTAAGACTCGTTTTGCCGGCCCCCAGTTCACCGTGAAGATAGATTTTCAGTCCCGAAGTCAGCGTGCGTGAGAGTGCCGCGCCCAGCGCTTGCGTGCTCGCTTCGTCGGGAAGTTGGGTGGTCCAGCGCTGCATCTCTTAAAATGATCCCTCTACAAAGTGCTTATTCATGGATCCGATTCAGTCAACCAAACTCGCGCAGGACATCCGGCAGTGGAGCGTAGAGCTCGGCTTTGCCGATCCGCGCATTGCTGATGCCCACCTCGATGGGGCACACGAACAGTTGCAACAGTGGCTTGATGCGGGCTTTCACGGCGAGATGGATTATATGGCAGCGCATGGCACGCGGCGCGCTCGTCCTGCCGAATTAGTGCCGGGGACGGTGCGTGTCATCAGCGCACGCATGGATTATCTGCCGCAGCAGACTGATATCGATTGGCGTGAACATGAAACCCGGCGCCTGTCGGATCCCGATGCGGCGGTGGTGTCGGTGTATGCCCGCGGTCGGGATTATCACAAGGTCTTGCGCTCTCGCTTGCAGCAGTTGGCTGACAAAATTGCTGCGGCTATAGGCCCTTTTGGCTACCGTGTATTTACTGATTCGGCACCTGTGATGGAAGTAGAAATCGCTCGTCGTGCCGGCATGGGGTGGCGTGGCAAGCACACGCTGCTGCTTAATCGCGATGCGGGCTCGATGTTTTTTTTAGGTGAGATTTTTACGGATTTGCCTTTGCCTGTAGATTCGCCCACCACCGATCACTGTGGCGAGTGCCGTGCCTGCATTGATGTCTGTCCTACCCAGGCGATCGTTGCGCCTTATCAGCTGGATGCCCGCCGCTGTATTTCGTATCTCACTATCGAGCTCAAGGGCAGCATACCGACCGAGTTTCGCCCGCTGATAGGTAATCGCGTGCTCGGCTGTGACGATTGTCAGCTCGCCTGTCCCTGGAATAAATTCGCACAGCGCAGTGTTTTACCTGATTTTGATGCGCGTAATGGGTTGGAAAGTGCGACGCTGATTGAGTTGTTCGGGTGGAGTGAGGATGAATTCAATCAGCGGCTTGAAGGCAGCGCGATTCGGCGCATTGGGCATGAGCGCTGGCTGAGGAATATTGCTGTGGCACTAGGTAATGCTTTGCGAAGTGGTGGAGATAATGGCAAAGCGCATACAGTGGCAGCCTTGAATGCTCGTGCTGATCACCCGTCTGCGCTGGTGCGTGAGCATGTGCAGTGGGCCTTGTCACAACAGACCTCGGCGTCTGATTGAAGACCTGATTAGTTTTTTGGTCTCGTTGAGTCTGACCCCTCGGTGCCAGTCAGTTAATCTGAAAGTATTCTTGGATTGAGAGCGCTTTGAACGTCCCTGGATCCCGGCTTGCGCCGGGATGACGATTTTGAGGTTAACAGTTTTTGAAAAGTCATTCCGGCGCAGGCCGGGATCCAGCGACTTTGTCTTAGATCCTCTTAGTGTGCCAGCATCAGCCAGACTGGTAGCGTGACAATCGACAGCAGCGTACCCGCTGAAATCAGAAAAGCCACCAGCGGTGCATTACCACCCATACGGGCCGCCAGCACATAGGCGCTCGATGCCGTTGGCAAGGCGCAGAACATCACCGCAATTTGCAGTTGCAGCGGCGGCAACTCAAACCAGCGACCGAGCGAGAGTGCAATTGCGGGCAGTGCGATCAATTTCACCGCGATGAAATAGGCGCTGATGCCGCGTGCTTGCGACAGCGCGTTCAATTTCAGACCGGCACCCACCATGATCAGGCCCAGCGCGATTGAGGCGCTGCCCATGCGCGATAGCGTTGTCGCGACCACCTCAGGCAGGCTGCC
Organism: Bordetella parapertussis; assembly: GCA_945867725.1. Taxonomy (GTDB): domain Bacteria; phylum Pseudomonadota; class Gammaproteobacteria; order Burkholderiales; family Burkholderiaceae_D; genus Pernthalerella. The sequence goes on along the minus strand of CAMBJI010000029.1, from coordinate 9,056 downwards.
GCCAGCGAGATTGAAGAGCGTGCCACTGGCAGTGGAAATCAGCAGGGGATTTTTTATAATCTCGGGTAACAGGGACCGATTGCTCCCGTGGGCGAGTGCATGCACGGCCGCTGTATTACAAAGCGGTACAGCAAAGCCGATGATCAATGCCATCAGCGATGTGCCGGCCTCGCCGCCGAGCCGGAACGCGATAGCCAGTGCGATGTAGGAATTGAAGCGGAAAGCGGTTTGTACGCCAGACTCGAAGATCATGGGTCCCGGCCTGAACAGGGGCTTGGCCAGCCAGCCCAGTGCGATGCCACAAGCCACCGCGATCAGCGCGACCTGCAGCAGCTTGCCGGTCGTATGAAAATCCAGCGGCGTTCTAGCTGTGGAGACGAAGAGCAGGGCGGGGAAAAGGATGAAATACACCAGCTTTTCCAAGCCGGTCCAGAAGCTATCGCCCCAGTCTGTCAGGCGAATCAGGACGTAACCAATCAGGATCAGCGTGAAATCGGGTACCAGGAGGGTGAGAATATTCATTATTTTTATCGTATCCGGACCCGGATCTTACGATATTCCCTGCAATTGGCCGCAGTTTGGCAAGAGAGTCGCGGGTTGTCATACTGCCGCTGAGCAGACACAATACGCGCCGAGACCAGAATAATGCGTTTTTATCAATTGATAGAGACGCTAAGAAACGCTAAAAACCCTTGATCCGTCGGAGACCTCATGAAACGCTGCTTTCTGCTCGCTGCATTCACGCTTATCTGTTTATTGAATGCCCCCGTATTTGCCGATGCACCCATCGTCATCAAGTTCAGTCACGTAGTCGCCAAAGACACGCCCAAAGGCAAGGCCGCTGAAAAATTCAAGGCACTCGCCGAAGCGGCCACAAAAGGCCGAGTAAAAATCGAGCTCTATCCCAACAGCACACTGTATAAAGACAAAGAAGAATTGGAAGCGCTGCAGTTGGGAGCTGTGCAGATGCTGGCGCCTTCATTGGCCAAGTTTGGTCCTCTGGGCGTGAAGGAGTTCGAACTCTTTGATTTGCCTTTCATTTTTAATGACAAGCAGGCGCTCTACCGCGTCACGCATGGTCCGATTGGTCAGGACATGCTGAAGAAGCTGGAAAGCAAAGTCATACGCTGTCTGGCGTATTGGGACAATGGTTTCAAGATGATGACCTCGAATCGTCCGATGCGCGTGCCCGCCGATATGAAGGGTTTGAAGCTGCGTATTCAGTCATCCAAGGTGCTGGATGAGCAAATGCGCGCGCTGGGTGCGAATCCACAAGTGATGGCTTTCTCCGAGGTTTATCAGGCGATGCAGACCGGTGTGGTGGATGGCAGTGAAAATCCACCGTCGAATATCTTTACGCAAAAAATGCATGAGGTACAAAAGCATCTGACCGTCACGAATCATGGTTATATCGGCTATGCGGTAATCGTGAATAAAAAATTCTGGGATAAATTGCCCGCCGATATACGTACCGAGCTTGAACTAGCGATGAAAGAGGCAACCGAGTATGCCAACAATATCGCGCAGCAGGAAAATGATCAGGCGCTGGAGAATATTCGCAAGTCAGGCAAGACGGTGATCTACGTGCCTACGGATGCCGAGCGTGCTGAATGGCGTAAGACGCTGGTGCCTGTTCACAATGCTATGGAAGAGCGTATCGGCAAGGAGCTGATCGCTGCGGTTAACAAGGCTACGGCGGCAAAATAAGCTTTGTCTATTTACCTGTGCCCGCCAAGCACATGGAAAAATTTTATTTTAAGTCGTATGGGTCAGCCGTGAATTAGGCTAATGCAATACGGTAAAGCAACGACGCTGGATCCCGGCCTGCGCCGGGATGACAATTTGGGAGCAAGCAGCTTCAACTACGTCATCCCGGCGCAGGCCGGGATCCAGCGTCATTCGTAGTGTCTACGATGAGTCTGATAATGATAAACATGAAGCCAGTCATCGTACTATCCCATCAAATGATCACATGCCCCCTATGAAAATCCTCGATCATCTAGAAGAGTGGTTGATCGCGACCCTGATGGGTGCCGCGACGCTGATTATTTTTGTCGCAGTGGTGCACCGTTACGCTTCGGGATTAGCTATCCCCGGGTTGCAGGACTGGCTGCTGCTTATCAATACCAGCTGGGCGCAGGAGCTGACTATCTATCTGTTTGTCTGGATGGCGAAGTTCGGTGCTGCCTATGGTGTTCGCACTGGCATTCACGTGGGCGTGGACGTGCTGGTCAACCGATTGGATGAGCGTGGTCGTCGCGGATTCATTTTGTTTGGGCTGCTGGCAGGTGCATGCTTTACTGGGATCATTGCCAGCCTCGGTGCCGACTTCGTTTACGAACTCTCTGACACTTCAAGCACTTCTGAAGTGCTCGAGCTGCCAATTTGGATCGTGTATCTGGCGATTCCTTTGGGCTCTGCCTTGATGTGCTTTCGGTTTCTTCAGGTCGCTTGGCGTTTTGCACGGGGTGGTGAATTACCGGTTCACGATCACGCGCATGTCGAAGGCCTGAACGAAGATGCTGCGGAGGGGCGCTCATGAACTCACTCTTCATCTTTGTTTTACTGGTTGTGCTAATGCTGACAGGCATGCCGATTTCGATCGCGCTGGGTCTGACCGTACTGAGTTTTCTGTTCACGATGACCGATGTGCCGGTGCAGGCGGTGGCACTCAAACTTTTTACCGGTATTGAAAAGTTTGAAATCATGGCCATACCGTTCTTTATCCTCGCGGGGAATTTCCTCACGCACGGCGGTGTGGCCAAACGCATGATTAATTTTGCGACATCGATGGTAGGGCATTGGCATGGTGGACTGGCACTGTCCGGTGTGCTGGCTTGTGCCTTGTTTGCTGCTGTGTCGGGCTCGTCGCCAGCGACGGTGGTGGCGATCGGATCCATACTACTGCCGGCGATGCTGAAGCAGGGTTATCCGAAATCATTTGGCGCCGGTGTGGTCACGACATCTGGCGCGCTCGGTATTTTGATACCGCCGTCGATTGTGATGGTGATGTATTCAGTGTCGACTAATACATCGGTGGGTAAGTTGTTCATGGCGGGTGTGATACCTGGTCTCTTGCTCGCGTTTTTGCTGGGTCTGACGACCTGGGTGCTGGCCCGCAAAAGAAATTATCCTCGTATGCCGCGCGCGAGTCTCGCTGAGCGCTGGCGTGCTTTCCAGCGCAGTGTCTGGGGCTTGCTGCTGATCGTGGTGGTGATCGGCGGTATCTACAGCGGCATGTTTACCCCGACCGAGGCGGCTGCGGTGTCGGCGGTGTATGCATTTGTAATTGCAGTCTTTGTCTATAAAGATTTGAGTTTTCGGCAGGTGCCGAAAGTCTTGCTTGATTCTGCGGCCATGTCGGCCATGCTGCTCTACATCATTACCAACGCTGTACTGTTCTCTTTTTTAATGACCAGTGAGGGCATTCCCCAAGCAATGGCCGCCAGCATCATGGACATGGGCTTGGGTATGGTCGGTTTTCTTCTGGTCGTGAACTTGTTGTTGCTGTTGGCCGGTAATGTGATGGAGCCCTCATCCATCGTCCTGATCATGGCGCCCATACTGTTCCCGGTGGCGATAGCGCTGGGCGTTGATCCGGTTCATTTTGGCATCATCATGGTGGTCAATATGGAAATCGGTATGTGCCATCCGCCGGTGGGACTGAATTTGTATGTAGCATCAGGCATCACGAAGATGGGAATCACTGAACTGACGATCGCCGTGTTGCCGTGGCTGATGACGATGATAGGTTTCCTGCTGCTGATCACTTATGTGCCGCAAATTTCGCTGTGGCTGCCGCGACTGGTTTTTGGCAGCTAATCACCGGTAGCTGATTGAGAAAGTAAATATGAAGGCGCTTGCCACTGATATTTTTTCTGCGATTGTGCCGGCACCGTTTGGTGCGATTGGTATACGGAGCACCGGTGACGTGTTGCACGAACTGACGTATCTGCCACCGCAGTACAAGGCAAAGCCAGCGACTGACAAACTCTCGAAAAAAATAGTAAAGCAAGTCGCTACTTATCTGAAAAATCCTGACTTCGTCTTTGATCTCGACTTGCCCGAAGTCGGCACTGAACATCAGCGCAAGGTGTGGTCTGTCATTAATGCGATCCCTCGCGGCACCGTGCTCACCTATGGCGAGGTCGCCCACAAAATACGTTCTGCACCGCGCGCGGTTGGTCAGGCTTGTGGATCAAACTGGTACCCGCTGATCATTCCCTGTCATCGCGTTACCGCTGCGGGTGGTATTGGTGGTTTTGCGCGGCACGATGGCGGCTTTCATCAAGGCGTCAAACGCTGGCTGCTGCGACACGAACAGGTGCCGGGCTTCTGATGAAGACAGCAGCGCCGACCGAAGAGCGTCCGGGACAAGCGGCCGCCGACGAGTTCTGTGATGCGCTCTGGCTGGAAGATGGTTTGTCAAAAAATACGCTGGAGGCCTATAAGCGCGATCTGCTGCTGTTTGCCAATTGGCTGATGACGGAACGATCAAAAACTTTGTACGAAGCGACGGATGCAGATTTGAATGCGTACTTCGCGTTCAAGCATGCGGGCAGCAAGGCCAGTTCGGCCAATCGTCGTCTGGCTGTACTGCGGCGGTTTTATCAGTTCGCGCTGCGCAGTCATCGTGTTAGCGCAGATCCGTGTTTGCGATTGCATTCGGCAAAGCAGCCGCCAAGATTTCCTAAGACGCTGTCTGAACAACATGTCGAGTCTTTGCTAGCCGCACCCGATGTGAATGTCGCGCTGGGACTGCGGGACAGAACCATGCTCGAGGTGATGTATGCCAGTGGCTTGCGCGTATCGGAGCTGGTGCTGCTCAAGAGTGTTGAAGTGGGCATGAATGAAGGTGTGCTACGTGTGACGGGCAAGGGTAACAAGACGCGGCTGGTGCCGTTCGGTGAAGAGGCGCGTGCATGGATAGAGCGCTATCTGCGTGATGGGCGCAGCCAGATATTGGGCGGCAAAGTGAATGATGCGTTATTCGTCACGGCGCTCGGTGGGCCCATGACCCGGCAAATGTTCTGGACGCTGATAAAAAAATACGCGCTGCAGGCGAGCGTGAATGTGCCGCTGTCACCACATACCTTGCGCCATGCGTTCGCGACGCATTTGCTCAATCATGGCGCTGATTTGCGTGTGGTTCAGTTATTGCTGGGTCATGCAGATATATCGACCACGCAGATTTATACGCATGTCGCGCGCGAGCGCCTCAAGAAAATCCATGCACAGCATCATCCGCGAGGCTGATGAATCAACTATTGCATAATGGCGAATCTTCAGTGACGGGAATAGCATGAACACGGCGATGATGAACATGATTTTGTTTGCAATGGGCGCTTATCTGATCGGCTCGGTGTCTTTTGCCATTGTGGTCAGCAAACTGCTCCGGCTTGAAGATCCGCGCACTTATGGTTCGCAAAATCCCGGCGCGACCAATGTGCTCAGAACCGGCAATAAACTGGCGGCTGTGCTGACACTGCTGGGTGATTGTGCAAAAGGCTGGTTTGCCGTGGCGCTGGCTATCTATTTCAGTACGCCGCTAGAGCTCGGTATAACCGGCGTCTCACTTGCCGCATTTGCCGTGTTTGCTGGGCACGTGTGGCCGATATTTTTTGGATTCAAGGGCGGCAAGGGGGTCGCAACCGCGCTGGGTGTGCTCCTCGCGCTTAGTCCTCCGGTCGGCGTGACGACGCTGTGCACTTGGATCATCATCGCTTATACCTACCGTTACTCTTCACTGGCAGCGCTGGTGGCTGCGGTGTTTGCACCCATCTATCAGTTATTGCTGTTCGGCCCAGGTGTCAAATTAGTGGCAATCTTCTTCATGAGCGTCATCTTGGTTTATCGTCATCGCGGGAACATTGCCAATCTCAGGGCCGGCACAGAAACCCGTCTGGCTAGAAGATCTGAAAAAAAACCTCAGGAAGACCCTGCTTCTGAACAAGCGAAAGACGGCTAAGAGATCGATCAGTCGATCGCATCCAGCGGCCAGCGCGGTTTGACATTGAAACCGTAATCAAAGTGCGCGGCCTGCGGATAGCGCGCAATGCGTAAGGCACCTGCCAGCGCGATCATGGCACCGTTGTCGGTGCATAGCGCCAGATCCGGATAAAACACCTCGAAACGTTTTTTCACTGCTGCCTCATTCAATGCTTTGCGAAGTTGCGTATTAGCGCCCACGCCACCTGCAATCACGAGTCGTTTCATCCCCGTTTGTTTTATTGCGGCCAGACATTTTGCGACTAGCACCTCGACGATCGCCTCCACGAAGGCGCGGGCGATAGCGGCGCGTATCGTTTCGGTTAATTCGCCTTCTTGTTTTTTTACTAGCGTCAGTACAGCTGTTTTCAAACCCGAGAAGCTAAAATCCAGATTTTTCGAATGCAGCATCGGGCGTGGCAGTTCAAACAGACTTGGGTCACCTGATTCTGCGAGTCGAGAAATCGCCGGACCGCCGGGACAGCCGAGCCCAAGCAGTTTGGCTGATTTATCGAAAGCCTCACCGGCGGCATCATCGAGCGTTTCACCAAGCATTGTGTACTCGCCCACATCATCGACACGCATCAGTTGCGTATGACCGCCCGATACCAACAAAGCGACAAAAGGAAACTCGGGTGCTTGTGCCGCAAGTAAAGGTGACAGCAAATGACCTTCGAGATGGTGAATGCCGATCACTGGTTTGTTAAGTGCCAGCGCTAGACCATTAGCGACTGATGCGCCGACCAGCAGCGCGCCGGCCAGACCTGGGCCTTGCGTGTAAGCGACTGCATCAATCGATAACACGGATTCGCCGCTGTCGCTGAGTACTTGCTCCAGCAAAGGTATCGCGCGACGCACATGATCGCGCGACGCCAGCTCAGGTACGACGCCGCCATAGGCTTCATGCATCGCGACCTGAGAATGCAGCGCATGCGCGAGCAATCCGCGTTCGGTGTCATACAAAGCGATACCGGTTTCATCGCAGGAGGATTCGACGCCGAGAACGATCATGGGAAATATTTGGAGGATAGCAAGCTGTGTTCAGCCGGTATTGTAAGTGAAAGCCCACAATGCACCTTCGCGTGGCGCGAAGGTCGTTACGCCGGGTAATGAATGCCGCTACCTCAACTCATTCACATGTACCAGCAGCACTGCTAGGCTATCGGTCAACTCGGCCACCAGTGCGGCGTTGATCAGTAGTTTCGCGGTGTCTTCATTAACGAACGAAAGATAACTGCAGAATAATCAAACCAGATAATTCCTACGAAACTCCCTGCAACTTATTAAAACATATCGCTACTCATAATCTTCTTAAAGGGAGGTAACTATGGCAGCTGTTAATCAATGGGGTAAGCGTTCATCGACTGATGTACCGGTAGCAGAACCGGAGGCTCAGAGAAGAAGGCTCGATGCAAACGATTCATCTTCAAATTCTTCATCTGGCATGCCCTCAGTAACATCTCGGGCACCGCCCTTATCGCCACTCGAAGAATTGCCCGGTGATGTTGTTCAGCATCTGTTTCTGCAAATGGATCGTCGAACAGAAGGTGTTATGGCGCAGTGCTCGAAACTGTTATCGAGCATTGTCCAACAATCCCGATGGGATCGGGCCGGCTCGCTGGTAGAGAACGGGAAGTTAAATCGTCCGGAGTCGAACGATTACGATGTACGTCTTCGCCGCGGAACGGAAAAAAATCTTTTTGGCGAGTCGGAATTATGGTGGCAACTCTGTGGGAAACCGAAACCTGCGGAAACGACAATGACCGATCATGACATCGGCTTTTGGCTTGGCTGTAAGTATCCGCATATTTCGCTTCAAAATACGGCGACTCCACAGTTAATGGCAGGCTTGTCAATGGCTTCTGGCTGGCGGTCTTTGTCACTGAAGATCGATCTGAGTGAATACAGTTTGTCTGCATTGCTTGAGCCGCTGATAAATGGCCTTGGCGCAAATTCCGAAACGCGGCCGCGCGAATTGTTTTTGGAGATTCATAATTGTTTTCAGTCATCAAGCTTGGAGGTGACCAATATATTTTGGAACGGACGTCTTGAGCTAGTCGGTCTTTATTTTGAGCATTCCAATCTGGATCAACAAGTATTGCTTAAGTTCGAGCGAGCTGTTGCACTGCGCTACCTTAGTTTGGTGCCGTGTGACGATAAGCCTTCAGCAGATTTGCTGAAGTCTATGGGTTCGGTCTTTCCAGCGTTACAAATATTTAATCTGAGATCATGTGAAACAAAAATGGTACTAGGAAAGAATAGCTTGTCTGATTTTGAGTATAGCCATCCTTTATTGCAGAATTTTTCTCTTGAATTCGAAGATCAGCCGAAAGAATTTCTAATTGAATCTTCAGTATTGAATGTTAAATGTTTCGAGCTGACTATTTCGAGATTTATCGATACCGATGGTGAATTCTCGGAATGGATAAATAAGCATAAAAATTTGGAGGAATTATTTATAAAAGCAAACGAGCTGGATGCCAATGATGGATTGGATTTTCAAAGGCTGACAAAAGGCATAAGGCTCAATCAGTCGCTGCGTAAATTAACCATAGAGGGCTCCGATCAATGTGTGTTTGAGTATTTTGATAGTGATTTTGCAGGCATAAAATATGATCAGCATCTGATCGATCTGTTGGGGTCAATCGCTGACAATGCGCACATTACTGAACTCTACTTATCATTAGATTTTAGGAGTTTTATAAAAAGCAAACATTCTTCAAAATGGCAGACATTGGTCCAATTTGAAGCGCTCGAGTCAGCCAAGCCTGGGCTGTCGCTGAACCTTGATGGCAGTAAATTCGGACCACGCATTACGGAGAAGTCATCGGTAATAAATATTCTGGTGAATGAATTTGTCGAAAAATTCGGATGGTTAAGCGCTGAACAGATGCCGGGTCCTGAAGAATCTGTCCTCTTCCAAGTCGACATGCCAACATGGGGTAATGGGGCCTTCAGGAAGATGATCGGCCATTTGAGTATGCGTGACAAAGATAAGAAAAAATTAATCCTTGAGGGTTTGAGCGACGGAAGTCTGGCAAAGGAGAGCATTCAAGTACTTCGTATCG
>CAMBJI010000028.1 GCA_945867725.1 Bordetella parapertussis | reverse complement strand
ATTTGTTCGATATTCGACACTTAAATGAACGAGGCTTATTTTGTCTATCGCACTTATCCACTTACAAGAGTTGATGCACTCATTGGGTCCGAGTTTATCTTGGGTTGATTCGCTAAATCAAGAAGCCAGTGACAGCTGGACTTTGCAATCCAGCGATGGTCTGTCAATAGCGATGACCTTCAACCTAGAGACATCACACCTTTTTTTGTCTGCATTAATTGGGCAACCCGAGGAGGCGCATCAATCGGCGATCTACACGACGATGCTGTGCGTGAACCTACTGTATGCAGAAGATCACTCACTTCGTGTTGCTTTGACAGGGCCAAGTGGTGAGTTGATGTTGATTAGTGAAGTTTCGCTAACTGACTGGACTATTGCCAGCCTACAGAACTGCATACTGCATTTTCATCAACATGCTATTCGGCTAATGGAAGAAATACACACCATTGCGGAAGTTGAGACAACACCCGAAATAAGCGAAAGAGATTTTTTAAGAGCTTGAATTACTGCCGAATTGAAACCAATATTTACCACATAAAGGAGCGTCACTATGCAAGCAGCCGTTGGCCATGCCACCAAAAGTAAAAGAGATCTGGTTTATCTTCAGCCAAGTATTAAAAAGGAGACCGTCTGTGAAATATATAGGGCTGTCCGCAATAAAAATGATCAGACTATCATTCGCGCCGGATTGTACGGACAGGGTAATTACTATGTCTATACGCCTAAGCCAGAGAAGAAGTTGTACGCTGCAGCTCACAGGGGCAGTATCCGTAATCACCGTCAATCACTGGCTAACCTACTGAATCAGTCAGGTAGAGTACTTCTAAAAGAAAAGTGGCTTTTCAACCCAGACAAGGTCAGCATTATGCAACTGACCCGACTGAGTATGAAGAATGTGAATCGTGAAGACTTCACTGCAGGTGAGCTGAAATCACATCTGAAGCCGCTGAATGATCGGGTTCGTGCTCGCGATCGCCTAGTGAAGAAAAAAGAATTAGATAAAAAATTCAGTCCGATACCCAAGAAAGCTACCGATTATTTTGCGCAATTCCTGAAGAAAAGTCCGGCAGATCAAAGCATCTTACGTCAGGCCCTGTTCGGTAAAAATACTCGTATATCGCTGGCCGAGGAGCGTGCCATTATGAAAAGCGTGCATACTTTGCTCCGCACTTACCTTAACCAAAAAGATAACAAACAAACGCTGGTCAGCCTGATTCGCAAGAGCCCTCAGCAAGATTTGTTACTGCGGTTTGCGCATGCCTGGCTAAATTATTTGGATAGACCACAAGAATACAAATCTGGCAATCTGTTACTCACTTTTAGCTGGGAGAAGTCGATGAGCAGTCTGGCCAGGATCATTGACAAACATGCCAAGCCCATTGATAACCGTCATCAGGGACACTCACCTGTCAGTCCAGATAGGTCTGCTGCGATCATCAAAATGTTCAAACGTTCAGATGCCAATGCTGACATCGCAGAGGCCGACTTGTTTTCGCCCTTCAAGCCCAGGCAACAGAGTGAAGCAGTGTTTGATGCATATGATGCATATGATGCTAGTCTCACGTCCCTTACTTCCGGTCGCAAACAAACTGCCGCTCCCATCTTGATGGAGACCAGCATAGGCTCTGAACTGGAGATTGTGTCCTTGCCGGAAGAGACTTCCGAAGAGGTGTCGTGGTCTGAAGAGAGTGGACTCATGAAAGTTACGGAAGGGCCTTACACTGTTTATGAGGAAATGCCCGAGCGACTCAACGGCGACCTCTCGCTCAATCAGTAAGTGCATCAAGAAGCAACGGCGCGACCCGCTCGCGCCGTATCGCACCGTATAATCCGGAGATGCAAAATCTCCTGCAAAACCTCAATCCCGAACAACTCGCCGCGGTCACGCTGCCCGCCCAGCCCGCACTGATTCTGGCGGGTGCCGGTTCTGGCAAGACGCGCGTACTCACCACCCGCATTGCCTGGCTGATCACGACGGGCCAGGTGTCGCCCAGCGGTCTGCTGGCCGTGACCTTTACCAACAAAGCCGCCAAGGAAATGCTGGCGCGGTTATCGGCGATTTTGCCCATCAATACGCGCGGCCTCTGGATTGGTACTTTCCATGGTCTGTGTAATCGCCTGCTGCGTGCCCATCATCGCGATGCTGCGTTACCGCAGACCTTCCAGATACTGGATTCGCAGGACCAGATGTCGGCCATCAAGCGTCTGCTTAAGCGGCTCAATATCGATGATGAAAAATATCCGGCCAAGCACCTGATGTACTTCATCAACAGCGCCAAAGATCAGGGGCTGCGTGCGAAAGATGTCGAGGCCAGTGACGACTACCAGCGTAAATTTGCCGAGCTCTACGAAGCCTATGACGATCAGTGTCAGCGCGAAGGCGTAGTGGATTTTGCCGAGCTGCTGCTGCGCAGCTACGAGCTGCTGTCACGTAATCAGCCCTTGCGCGAGCACTATCAGGCGCGCTTCAAACATATTCTGGTCGATGAGTTTCAGGATACAAATGATCTGCAATACAAATGGCTGAAGCTGCTCGCCGGTGAGCAGGCTGCCGTGTTTGCTGTTGGGGATGATGATCAAAGTATTTACGCATTCCGCGGCGCGAACGTTGGCAATATGTCGGCCTTCGAGCGCGAATTCAATGTACAGAATCTCATCAAGCTCGAACAAAACTACCGCTCGCACGGCCACATTCTGGATACGGCCAATCAGCTCATCTCTCACAACCGTCGCCGTTTAGGTAAAAATTTACGTACTGACGCCGGCCACGGTGAGCAAGTTCGCATACTAGAGGCATCGAGCGATCTGCAAGAAGCCCAGTGGTTGATCGAAGAAGCCAAATCACTGATCGCCGAAGGCTGGATGCGTAGTGAAATCGCCATGCTGTATCGCTCAAATGCCCAGTCACGCGTGATCGAGCATGCGCTTTTTTCTGCGGCCATGCCTTACCGCGTCTATGGTGGACAGCGATTCTTCGAGCGCGCAGAAATTAAACATGCGATTGCGTATTTGCAGCTGATCGACAATGCGCACAATGACTCCGCGTTTTTGCGCGTCGTGAATTTCCCAACCCGCGGTATCGGTGCACGCAGCATTGAGCAATTGCAGGATGCGGCGCGCCAATACGATATTTCACTGTATGCGGCAGTGCCTTATGTCGCGGGCAAAGCCGGCACGGTCCTTGGTAGTTTCATCAAACTCATTGAGGGCCTGCGTTTTGAAACCGAACGGCTGCCTCTGCCCGAGATGGTGCAAGTCACGCTCGACAAGAGTACGCTGATTCAGCACTACCAGTCCGACAAAGACGGCGCCGACCGTATAGAAAACCTCGAGCAGCTCGTCAGTGCCGCCACCTTGTTCGTTTCCGAAGAAGGTTTTGGTATGGATGCGCCGGCCTTGCTCGGTCCACGGGTGGACGCTGTGGCACCGATCGCGATCGGCGAAGGTGTGGAGATCATCGACGCCGATGCACCCCTACCAACCCTAATGTCACCTCTGTCAGCCTTCTTGTCGCATGCCTCGCTTGAGGCTGGCGACAATCAGGCGCAAGCCGGTCAGGACGCGATTCAACTGATGACCGTGCACGCCGCCAAAGGCTTGGAATTCGATGCGGTGTTCATCACCGGTCTGGAAGAAGGCTTGTTCCCGCACGAAAATAGCGAGCAAGCCGAAGACGGTGTCGAAGAAGAACGCCGACTGATGTATGTCGCGATCACCCGCGCCCGCAAGCGGCTCTACATGAGCTTTGCGCAAACCCGCATGCTGCACGGCCAGACCCGCTACAACCTGCGTTCGCGTTTCTTTGAAGAATTACCTGATGAATCGCTGAAGTGGCTATCCCCCAGGGTGCAGGCCAAGTGGGTCGGCCACACGCAAAAGGCCGCCTGGCTTGATGAGCCCGAGCACGGCAATAACGCGATTGCACAATCGCTTAGTCAACAAAAAGATAATGGCTGGCGCGCAGGCCAGACCGTGTCTCACCAAAAATTTGGTGAGGGCGTCATTGTGACGATCGAAGGCAGCGGCACGCAGGCGCGTGCCAATATTAACTTTGGCAGGAATGGGATGAAGTTACTGGATCTGGGGATAGCGAAGTTGGAGCGAACGGATTAATAAGTTATCTCAATATGCCGATAGTAAAACGGCAGCACCGCAGACAGTATTGATGCCCAGCAAGTATTGAGCCGAGAATCCGGACTGTGTGCGGTCCGCCTGCAAAACGGCACAGACTTGCAAGTCTGTGCGCGTCCTGTAATGGATACTAACGCCGCAAGCCGACTAGCAAGATCGCTTATTAATGCTGCGCATTCGCGATGAGCGTATTTTCTCGAGATGATCGTTTTCGTGAGTCAGTGCTAGATTATAAAGCTGGCTTTTGGGGTTGAATAACAACAGATTTATAAAAGTTATCTATCTCAGTACTAACTGCATTACTCGACATTCCAGATAATTTCATATTGTTGCTGGCATCTTTTACGTTCTTTAAAGCCTCTAGTGCCTTTTCTTGTGACATGCCATGACTTCGAAAAATATTGTACACATCCTGGTTGTTCGCTTTTACTCTTCCAAACAATGCAGTCCAAGGTTTGTTAGAGGCTCCTCGGAATAATCCTCCTATTTTGTTTTTTTTCCCTTTTATATCTAGAATTCCTGTGTTTCCAATTCGATCAAATATCAGAATATCTGTATCCTTTTTTTCCTGACGTGTAGATTTTTGAGTCACATCCGCGGTCACCTTAGAGGTTTTCTGTCTTTCCAAAGGTCCCTTCGGTTCATTCAAGTAATTTTTTTCATAGATATTTGTACTATTTGAGTTTGTGCGATTCATGTATCCCTCCTGCAAAAATTGTGGTTTTTCTGCTTTGACCTATGTACTTCAACAACAGAATTTTACTTTTTCGGTGAAAAGTAAAACTTAAGTGATCAGTAACGTTGAGATTCTGTTTGTTCCGGCTGTTCAAAAACTTCCAAATAAGTCGGGTAGAAAGAGCAATACATCACAATCGTGAGTATCACGGTCAGGGGCATGAGCAACATGACCGCGACAATTGCCTTGCCGAGAATCAACCCCAAGAGAGCGCTGATGATCGCGGGCACGGCGATGCCGACCACGATCCAGCCGAGTGCGTACGCGAGGAAGGCTTTACCACAGCGGCGTACGGCGAAGAAACTGTAAAAAATTGCTTTAAACAAACCCATTTTTTGCCAAGTGGCTAGCGGCGCTGCGTACCAGAACACTATGGCGAAGGGCACATAAATCAACACTGAAAATGGTGCTTGGATACGTAAAAGCTGCTTGGCTGTATGTGCCGGAGCATGGCGACGACGTGTAGGCATATGCCAATATCAATTTGGGCAGTAGTGGGATGAAACTGCTGAATCTTGGGGTCGCGAAGCTGGAATGGGTTAACTAAAGAGCGAGGTCATCAGAGTGAGATGCTATCAGAGTGCGTTATCCCCAAAATCTTTCAGCCAAGGTGGGGGAACGATGCCCTTCTTGGACGCTGACAACTGTGTATTTCGATGGGCCATTAGGTGTACTAATAGTTCCTGACGTTTTGGGAGTACTCGTCGAATCTGCCTCTGTTTTACGGATTGAGGTTGTTTGTGCATTGATGTTTTTCATTGCATCCATGGAATTTCGGGGCCCAATAGATTTTTCGATATGCCCTTTCATCAAAGATCGAAAAGGCCGACTGAGTGTGTAGGCTAGATTTTTTAACTTACTTTTCGCTGACTGGGAGCTAGTGCGGTCTTTGCTTCCATAAACACTGTAATTGTTAGTGGTTTTCGGAGTTTCAGCGTTGCCCTGAACCGGTGTGTGGTTCGAAGTTGAATTATGTTGAGTTATTCCTTTCATTTTATGGTAAAAATTTTTTAGGGATTTTTGATTGTTTGAGTTTTATTGGATTTAAAAAATATAACTTTAATCAAGTAAAAATTTGTCTTTTATAAAATTATGTTGCGTGCTGCCTGCTTAGTTGCAGTATCTTGTTGATCTCGGAGGGCGTCGTACAATAAACTTGCACTCACAAAATCGTTTGATTTCCCCGCTGATTTATGTTTGAGCGGCGTCAATACTAGGTCTTGAATGTTATTAGCCTTGGGAAATTCGGCTTTTAAAAATTCTTTAGCAGAAGACTCTTTCAGTAGGGTGTAACCTCTGGCTTTCATCAGTAATTTTTCTAACGCATTGCTGCCACTTTTAAGCTTCGTTTCGTCAGTCTTCTTGTCATATTTTTCGTACATAACTCCCTTAATTTTTCCTTCGCTATTTTCTTTTGGCGCATAGTATTTGTAGTTGACTTTATTGACGCTTGCTTCGTGATGAAGAGGCCGCATAATTTCCTCCGGAGGAACTTGTCGTTCAAAAGCTACAAAAATTAATGTTTCTTCTAAAAAGAACCGAATTTCATATGGTCTGTAGCAAAAAACTCAATTTTGTTCCGGCTGTTCAAAAACTTCCAAATAAGTCGGGTATAAGGAGCAATACATCACAATCGTGAGTATCACGGTCAGGGGCATGAGCAACATGGCCGCGACAATAGCCTTGCCGAGAATCAACCCCAAGAGAGCGCTGATGATCGCGGGCACGGCGATGCCGACCACGATCCAGCCGAGTGCGTACGCTAGGAAGGCTTTACCACAGCGGCGTACGGCGAAGAAACTGTAAAAAATTGCTTTAAACAAACCCATTTTTTGCCAAGTGGCTAGCGGCGCTGCATGCCAAAAGGCCATGGCGAAGGGTACATAGATCAGCGCTGAAAATATCATCGCCAGCGGCAGGTCGCCGACCGGTATGTCTTGCTCGTCGGCACGGAGCTGACCTGACATCAGTTTCCAGAAGACGCCACCATCCACGAGGGTGGATGCGCCGACCGCCAAGATGGCTCCCAGCAGATACAGCACACCCAGACGCAGCAGCGTACCCAATGCGGGTGAACGAAAAGCGGTTAGCAGTAAATTCGGCCGTGCCTTGCGGCCGGCTTCAATTTCCACACAAGCCTGCATAAACGCCATCGAAAAGCAGGGCACCAGCAGCAGTGGCAGCAACTGCCCGACCAGCGGAATGATCGACAGTGCAAACATCAGCAGCATGTACAGCAGGAAGAGCATCGACAATTCGGCGGGCTGTTTACGAAACAACGCAAAACCCTGCCGAATCCACTCGATACCTTGGCGGGCGCTGATCTTGTCGTTGGTCATGCCAGGCCTTCTACGGCGGTATCGATACGGTGTCGCAAAATACGCTCAAAATGCGTCGGGTCGTGAGGAGTCAGCATTTCGGCTTCGCGAGGCAGGTAGAAATCATAGAGTCGGGATATCCAGAACCGCAGCGCAGCTGCACGCAGCATCGCCGGCCAGGCTTGTTTTTCAGCGGCAGTAAATGGACGCACGGCATGATAGGCATCGATCATTGCGCGCACTCGTAGTGGATCGCTTGCGCCCGTTTCCAGATCGATGCACCAGTCATTGACGGTCACGGCCACATCAAATAGCCAAGTGTCGCAACCAGCAAAATAAAAATCAAAAAATCCGGTCAGCTGTTCGTCATCGAACATCACATTATTGCGAAACAAATCTGCATGAATCGGACCACTGGGTAGTGCGTGATACATGTCCGACGCCGCAAAAGCCTCCTGAAAATGCATCTCGGCTTTCAGAAGATGTCCAGTGTCTTCATTCAGGTGAGGTAATACCAGCGGCGTGGTCTCGCGCCACCATTCTAGCCCGCGCAAATTCGGCTGGTAGAGCGCATAGTCCTGCGCCGCCAGATGCATGCGGGCCAGCATGCTGCCCACAGCCCGGCAGTGCACAGCTTGCGGCGACGGCTGCCAGCTTCCCTTCAAGCGCGTCACGACGGAGGCGGGTTTGCCATTGAGCGAATTGATGATCTCGCCTTGCTGATTCGCAATCGGCGCCGGCACCCGTACATCGCGCTCGGCCAGATGGCGCATCAGATTCAGGTAGAAAGGCAGTTGCTCGAAACTGAGCTTTTCGAACAGGGTTAGCACGAACTCGCCGCGATCCGTGGTGAGAAAAAAATTACTGTTTTCTATACCCGAAGCGATACCTTCCAGTGACTTGACGTGACCAATCGGGAATTGCTCAGCCCAGGGCGTGACGTCTGCAAGGCTGACCGGTGTGAAAACTGCCATAAAGGAAAACAGAAAAAAGGTTCAGCCGAAGTCGGGCGTTGAGTGTTGAGTGTTGTAGTGGTTAGCGGCTGGGTGGCGGCGGTGCCGAAGGCCGCTCCTTGGCCGATTTGCTGCGGAACTCAAAGATTTCCCACTGAGCGGCGCGACCACCGCCTTCGTGCGAAGGAATTTGTTCTGCCGGGGTCACATGATAAACATTGTTACCACGTTTCACGCGCACCGAGGTGACGGCGTTTTGTTCGCGGGTCTGGGTAATTTGTGTGGTGCCATCGGCCGCGGCTGCCGGCAAACTATCATCAGGCAAGGGCTCGAGGGTAACGCCGTACACCAGCGTGACGCTGGCAGCCAAGGTGGCGCCGATGCAGGCACGGTGCCATTGACGCAAGCCGGATGAGTGCTGTTTCATGAGAGGGCCCCGTAAGGAGAGTGAGCGCCACGCCCTGCGCGCCAGCCGCCATTCTAGCAAACCACCCGACGGCGGCTCAGAGGAAGGAATGCTGTGGTTGCTCGGTTTCGGCCGGTACGATATCCCGGGCTTCATAAAAGGCAAAAATAGCATCGACGATGTGCGCTGGCTCGTCGATCAACTGCACCAGATCCAGATCTTCGGAGTGGATCAGGCCTTGCGCGGCCATCTGCTCGCGCATCCACTGGAGCAAGCCATGCCAGAACGTCGTGCCCACCAGAATGACCGGAATGCGGCGGGTCTTGCCGGTCTGTATCAGGGTGATGACCTCGCTGAGCTCATCCAGGGTACCGAAGCCGCCGGGCAGAATGACGTAGGCATCGGCATATTTCACGAACGCGACTTTGCGTGCGAAGAAATGGCGGAATGACAGAGAAATGTTTTGCCAGGCATTACTGGTCTGTTCCCGGGGCAGCTCTATGTTCAGTCCGATGGAGGGTGAGTTTCCTTCGAATGCGCCTTTGTTGGCGGCTTCCATAATCCCCGGACCGCCACCCGTGATGACGGCGAAGCCTTCGTCTGAGAGGCGACGCGCGATATCAGCCGCTGTCGCGTAGTAAGGATTGTCGGGGTGGATGCGCGCAGAGCCGAAGATCGAGACAGCGGGTCGTATCTCTGACAGACGCTCAGCGGCGTCAATAAACTCTGCCATAATCGTGAAAATTTGCCACGATTCGCTGGCCTTGCGCGATGTGGCGCGCTCAAGATTTGTCAACTGCCGCAGCCTCGGTACATTTTTCCTGTCGCGTTCCATATGAATAAAACCCTGTTGCTGGTGGATGGTTCGAGTTATCTGTATCGGGCCTTTCATGCGATGCCCGATTTGCGCAATGCAGAGGGTGCGCCCACAGGCGCCATCTACGGCATGATCAATATGCTGCGACGGCTGCGTCAAGACTACGAAGCAGCATACATTGCCTGCGTGTTCGATGCAAAAGGCAAAACCTTTCGCGACGATCTCTATCCTGAATACAAAGCTAATCGAGCCTCCATGCCTGAAGATCTGGTGCGCCAGATCGAACCGATACACGAAGTGGTGCGGGCGATGGGTTGGCCTATCCTGATGGTCGAAGGTATTGAGGCCGACGATGTGATTGGCACACTCGCAGTGCAAGCGGCATCACAAGGTTTGAATACCGTGGTGTCGACGGGCGACAAGGATCTCGCGCAACTGGTCAATGAACAGGTCACGCTGGTCAACACCATGAGCAATGAAAAGCTCGATCGCGACGGTGTGATCGCCAAATTTGGCGTGCCCCCGGAGCGCATCGTGGATTACCTTACGCTGGTCGGCGATACGGTGGACAACGTGCCGGGCGTCGAAAAAGTCGGCCCCAAGACAGCCGTGAAATGGCTCACCCAGTATGGCACGCTGGACGGTGTCATCGAACATGCCAAGGATATTGGCGGTGTGGTCGGTGAAAACCTGCGTCGCACACTGGATTGGTTGCCGCAAGCGCAGCATCTGGTGACCGTCAAGTGTGATTGCGATTTGTCAGCGCATCTGAGCACCATCGATCAGCAGCTGATCAATCGACCTGAAGACAATGAAGCCTTGCGCGAATTTTTTACGCGCATGGGTTTTCGTAGCTGGCTACGCGAAATCAATGCCGAGCGCCAGACATCTGCTGCTTCCCCGTCTCCGCAAAATTCAGTCAGCGACGCGCAGGGTGGCTTGTTCCCTGCGGATGCCTTGCCCGAGGCGCCTGCCGAAGTTCATTACGAGACTGTATTTACCGAGGCTCAGCTGAATCAGTGGCTGGAAAAAATTGATGCCGCTTCGTTGACGGCGGTCGATACCGAGACCACGTCTCTGGAGCCGATGCACGCCAGTCTGGTCGGTATTTCGTTGTGTGTTGAAGCGGGCAGCGCGGCTTATATTCCGCTCGCTCACAACTATCCCGGTGCGCCAGACCAGTTGGCGCGTGAACGGGTACTGGAAATACTCCGTCCCTGGCTAGAAAATCCCGCGAAGCCCAAGCTGGGTCAGCACTTGAAGTACGACAGTCATGTGTTCGCCAATCATGGCGTTGCATTGCAGGGCATCGTGCATGACACGCTGCTACAGTCTTATGTGCTGGAGTCGCATCGCAACCACGACATGGATGGTCTTGCGCTGCGCTGGCTGGATAAAAAAACGATCAGCTATCAGGAAGTGTGCGGCAAGGGCGCATCGCAAATCGGTTTTGATGAAGTCAGCATCGAGCGCGCGACCGAGTATGCGGCCGAAGATGCAGATATCACACTACGCTTGCATCAGGCGATGTGGCCGCGTATCGAGACCAACGAGAAGCTGCGCTTCATCTACGAGCGTATCGAATTACCGACGGCGCGTGTACTGCAGCGGGTCGAACGTAACGGTGTATTGATTGATGTCGATTTGCTGGCCGCTCAATCAGCGGAGTTGGGTACGCGCTTGCTGGCACTTGAGCAGCAGGCGCATGCACTCGCCGGTCAGCCCTTCAATCTGAATTCGCCCAAACAGTTGGGTGAAATTTTGTTCGACAAGTTGGGTTTGCCCGTGGTGAAAAAAACCCCAGGCGGTACACCCTCAACTGACGAAGAGGTTTTGCAAAAGCTGGCCGAAGATTACCCGCTGCCCAAGCTGCTGCTGGATTACCGCAGTTTGTCCAAACTGAAATCAACCTACACCGACAAGCTGCCACGCATGGTCAATCCGCAGACGGGTCGCGTGCATACCAATTACGGTCAGGCGATTGCAGTCACTGGGCGTTTGTCTTCCAATGAGCCGAATCTGCAAAATATCCCGGTGCGCACCGTTGAAGGTCGTCGTATCCGCGAAGCGTTTATCGCGGCGCCCGGACATCAGATTATTTCAGCCGATTACTCACAAATCGAGTTGCGCATCATGGCGCATCTGTCCGGCGATCCCGGCATGTTGCGTGCCTTTGCTTCAGGCGAGGACATTCACCGCGCCACAGCTGCGGAGATTTTTGGTGTGACGGTTGATCAAGTTGATAGTGAGCAGCGACGTGCGGCCAAGGTGATCAACTTTGGTCTCATGTATGGCATGAGTGCTTTCGGACTCGCCGGTAATCTCGGTGTGGAGCGCTCGGCGGCGCAGATGTATATGGACAAATACTTCACTCGATTTGCGGGTGTGAAGCAGTTCATGGACGATATTCGTCAGCAGGCCAAGTCGCAGGGTTTTATTGAAACCGTATTCGGGCGTCGACTCTGGCTGCCTGAGATTAATTCGCCCAATGGCCCGCGCCGTCAAGGTGCGGAGCGAGCTGCGATCAATGCGCCCATGCAGGGCACGGCCGCTGACCTGATCAAGATGGCGATGATCGCTGTTCAGAACTGGCTTGATACTGACAAGCTGGGTTCCAGGATGGTGATGCAAGTGCATGACGAGTTGGTGCTGGAAGTGCCCGACGAGGAAATCGCTCTGGTGAAGGAAAGACTGCCTCAGTTAATGGCCGGTGTGGCGCAGTTGAAAGTGCCGTTGGTGGCTGATGTGGGTTGTGGTGCTAATTGGGAAGTGGCGCATTAAGATTTTGATGCCGTTAAGCAGAAAAGCTTTCGACTCAAGACAAGAAAACAAACAAAAGACACTGGATCCCGGCCTG